>NZ_JAHLEX010000001.1 GCF_023476575.1 Anaplasma phagocytophilum
AGCTGGGAATTGCTAATACGGCTGAGTATAATGCCAGTACGCATGCTAGCACGACAGGTATTATAGCTGCCATTACTGCACAAATTTCCGCTAGACACCTTCCTATAGTTTTACCTATAATCTTAAAAATTTGCTGTATACATCTTCTGACAAATTTGACACTTCTGCACAGCCCTAATAGAAGATGCGCTGCTACAACATAGTGTAGTGGAAACGAAATGAGTGCCATCACCCAGAACCCCAACTCAAGTGCCAATACAAGCACCAATGTAATAATGCCTATCTTTATTAGGTCTTGTGGTCTGTGTAGAGAAAATCCAAATAACTCGAATATACGCAAGTAAAGAAGTGTTAATATTACTGCTAATACTACGAAAATATACAACCAAAATGCGGTGCTTGTTAATGTCCTCTTAGTCTTTCTATAGGCAAATCCAGCAGTGTAAAACATCGGATATACAGACTGATATGCTGCAGCAACCGTATAGCTGTTCACATGCCTTAAATAGCCTCTCAAATACCACGAGCATTCGTACGCTGTACTAAATAATTGATCATAAGATACAAATAGCCCCCTACTAAACCCCTCGCCATCCATAACGCCCCTGCAGAACCTCCAAATGCAAAACCAGCACACGTTATTGTTATGCTAGAGCATAGATCCTCAACTGTCTCTATATAACACACTTGTGCTGCGCTGATCGCGAATATATCCAACACGCAGTACAAAAGCATAGACTAAGATAGAAACTGCATACACGGCATTCCACCCCGAAAGAGATATACCCATAAATACGAAGCTAGGCACCTTACACGAAACTACTTCCTCCTTGCTTAGCAAGTTAGCCTTTATATCTTCAAGGCTCGTACCTAAACCTACATCCCCTGCACAATGCAAGAAATCTGTGAACCACCCATACTCCAAACCTGCGTGATATATCGACACAACAATACCTGCTACGTAGCATATAACCACCACAAAAAATATACCCTTGAAGTTTTTAAACAGCATTATAACTGATGGAATCAGGGCTATAAAATATGGTATACGCTCATACAGACAAAGTTTACACGGCACCAACCCAAAAAACACCTGAGCAACATATGCAACTGCCAAGGCAGCTACACTACCTATAAAGAACAAAGCTCCACACTTCTTCATATGCACTCCAAATATGTCCTTCATAACAACAGAGCACGGAACGGAGTAACTCCAGCATTAGTTATCATCTCCTCTCCGCTAATAAGCTACGCTACAAGATATTCCTCCACCAAACACAGTCAGGGAAGATACTTTTTAACTTTAAAAAAGCGTTCTAGGCCCTGCTGTAGCAAAGTATATCACCGCTTTCATGTATTTTGCGGCACTAGTGACCTGTAACCCAGCAGATATGAATGCAAGCACATACATGACAACTGTAGAATAAGATGCTAGAACCAAACCTTCAGCCATTATCGACATGCAGGTGCTATACCTAAGCTGCAACATAGACACAGGCCATGGTTTGATGACGATCATAACATTAAAGAATAAAAAGGGTATTACAAAGAATACTAAAAGGTGCATAAAGTAGTTCACCCATAAGGGGCAACTAAATATCCCCATGCATACCCTGTCGTACAAACTGATAACACTTTCGTATAACGCAACTGCTGCAGGCATAGCGAGCGCTACAGTAAGCAATTGGCCAAACGCTAACTGTATAACTGTTGTGTCTCCACTACCTAAACCACACCCTTGATCATTATTCTGTATAAATATGGAAACTACACCTAAAACCAGTAAACCCGCAGATACTTGAAGGAAGAACGGCGCTATCACCAACCCACTAGTAAACGCAGCATTAGCAAGCATAGGCGGAGAACCGTGCATTATATAGCACAAGGCATGCACCATCACCAAAACCGCCAATGAAGTCCAATGTTCTTGCCAAGCAGGAAGATGACCCATACCTAGAAAAGTACTAACCAATCTCACTGGTACAACCGCGCCAACGAGCTTCATAAAAAGCTTAAATAGGGATTTCAACATACCATAGCTACTTCGCAAGATTAAAGGAACCGAGTCCTAAATACCTACTCCACATAGTATGTCAATCGTTTTTACTAAACCGCTTGACCTATAGCATTCAAACAAGTAAGATCTTCGCATTTGGTATTTGGTACTTCTAAGTGGCTAAGAAAGGTGCTACCTTGTTGGTAAAGCTGGTAAGCAGCGAAGGTACGGGCTATTTTTACGTCAAGAAGCGTGATCCTAAAAAGTTGGTGCAGAAGTTGTCTTTCCGTAAGTACGACCCTGTAGCGAGGAAGCACGTACTATTCAAGGAAGAAAAGCTTAGATAGCTCTGGTTGCGTGCTTGGATTTCGAAAACTGCGCGGTTCCTGTGCTGAATTTTTTTCTGTAGAGTTCAGATGTGGGGGTTTGTCGTGTTTTCTGTCGGGAGTAGCTGTTTGCCTGGGGAGCTGGATTATGTGTCTCTGCTCTGTGGTGTGTTTGGTGCTATGGGCGTGTAGAGGGGTTTGTTGTCACTGAGGTGGCTTAAAGCCGTATAGTTGTTTGTTGTGCTTCTCTGATCTTCTTGGATGTTGTGGTTAGGTAGGTGTTTTGTGTCTAGTCCTTATTAGGGAAGTGTGGCGTTTGATGATTTGACGTCGGGCTTCTACTTCATCTGGTATGGTTTTAGGTTTTGTTCTTTTTTCTTTTCATGGTGGCGCTGTTCTCTTTGGTGGCTATCTTGTGCTTGTGTAGAGGAAAACATAGACTACTCAATGACGACGGGTTTTTCGGGCAGAACATACAGGTTCTGTAAAGGGAATTTTTTGAAAGTTATAGATATCCCAGATCCTGCACAAACCCAGATCCTGCACAAAACTACAGTATAATGAGCAGTCTGTAAGCGTGGGGTATGTCACAGCACGTGAGCTTGAAGATGCGCTTATATTCATGGATGCTCTGGTGAAACATGTGCATATGTTTACTCTTAATCTTGTTGCTCTTTGATAACCTTGCGATGATATAACTTTGTATCTATAACGCGATATACATCTTGAACTGCTTCGCGCAGAGTACATGTTGCTTGAGTTCACTTAACCAAGTTCTGGTTGCATGCAGGGGGATAACAAACGTACATACCTACCCAAGCTTATAACTTCATTAAGCATATAGAGTTTAAGAAAACAGAAATTACAAATTTCTCATATGAGCGCTGCATATATAAAACTTTATAATTGTTCATAACTATCCATGCCAATTTGCGGACCAGAAGCCTGCGAAGAAATCTCATACATAAATTTAAGGAGTTTTGACGAGCAGCAGAACAAACACCTCAAGCCTACATCGAAAGAAACGATGTTGGGTAAATCTTAGCTACAAAAGGCACCTCTACTATCAATGATATACCAAAGTTACTGTGCCATTTGCGTACTATCCAGGTTACTGTTAAATGACTAAGGTTTCAATGGTGTACGCTAAGAACGCTGCTATTTACGTATGTGTAGCGATAAAAGCTGGGGCCTAACTGAAATGTTCTCATGAATGTCGCCTCACTATTTCAGGTTATGGATTCATACTATTACAGGTGTGTTTTACAAAGGGAATTTATAATGTGGTATGCTGTAAGTTTTTCTGCCAGATATTGCTCCATCTTTAGGTTATGGATTTATGCTGCCTGTAGAACCAATACAAAAACCTTACTTGCACGCATAGCAGGAGACTTTCGGAATTTATTATCCAGAATCTGCTGCAAGAGCTTCACCTTCCCTAGAGAACATCAGGTTACAGTTCATCTTTTTACAAAGAATACCCATGAGCACATTATGTAAACTGTAGAAAGATTCAAAACACACTACATATGAATTCTCATATGCACTGTAGAAGCTGTAAAGAAGGGTCTTGCTAGTAACGGAAAAGACTATCGATGCTATCGAAGTAATATACTCTAGTATTTGCCTAGCGCAGCAAACTGTAAAATCAACTCTACATTCGACACAAAGATAAAAGCTTTATTTTATAACGGAACTAGACAATGAAGACGGTGCTCTAACATACACAGGTTTTATTCCATCATGAACACCGCAATAAACGATTGCGCTACTTGGTGCAGTAGATTCACTATTGGAAGATGAGCAAACTACATCACCTCCAAGATCAATACCATATGCTGCGTTCTCTCTACCTAAACCTGTTCTGTTTTCTTCTCCGCGTCTAAAGGCCTTATGTCTTCGGCATCCTCTTTCGCGGTGCGAGGGACTACTATCATCTGCTAGATACTCATCTAAACTTTCCTGATCATTAAGTATAGTGCCTCCACTAGTACTTGACCCTGCTCCACAAACACCATCTGAAGAATACCTACTACCAGAACTATCTGACATATATCTCCTGGGTTTGGAGCGCTTTACGTGCGAAGTTGAAAGATAAAACCTTGCATTATTGCGCTTATCGTCTTCTTTTGAAATGCGTATGCCAACATATACGACATATGCAACTAGTAGCAAAATAATACCTGCTAACGCAACCAAAGCTCGGCTTTCCAGCGACATTGTAGAATTTACTCCACAACACTGTAGCACAGAGTTTAAACCTATCGTTAACGCTATGAATACAATTGTAAAAATGCAAAATATACCACTTGCAGCAAGCATAGTATTGCTACTAGATACGCCTCCGTTCACTCTACTTATGAGGATCTTCTTGCCCCTATAGTCCAGTAACCCCTTAGAGGACAAAATTTTCGAATATGGCACCTTCCTATACCCAAGCTCTGTGGCAAGACTTTGTCGGGGATCCTCTAGTAGAGTAGCTATCATCGTCCTATCTCTGTTGATAATAGCCAGGTCCATTGCCGTATTTCCATGATGCCTTATGCTAAGATCAAGATCTTTATAAGTAAGCAATTTTTTTACAAAGCTTAGATCTTTTGCTCGCACAGCCATGTGTAGCAAAGTGCCGGCTGCAGTACGTAGATTTAATGCGGTGCATCCACTTGGCCCCTTGATATTAGGATTGCATCCCACTTGCTCAATTAAATATTTTGAGATGTTCAGGTTCTTAGATTCCACTGCAATGTATAGCGCAGTACTTCCACACGCCTCAGAACCTCTTTCTCCTACATACTCAACAATATTCGTTAGATCTTTCGAGGTTACTCTATCTCTTTTTCTCTTAGCAATTTCCCTAGAAAAGCTATTAATAAGTAATTGTCGACCCTTCTCTATGTCCGCTGGTGCATCAGGATTAATACCCTTAACATTCTCCAATATAAACTGCACTACTCCTGTATTATCGTTTGCAGAGCTTGCTGCATAATGAAGAATATCTTGCCCATCAGCATCAACACACAACAAAGCTTGAGGACATTTTCTGTGCATACACACCAGCACATCTAAAGACTCATTCAAGGCTGCGATGTGTGCAGCAGTGGGATACGGAGCCCTCTTAGCTTCCATATCCGCACCAGCATCTAGCAACATTTCCACTGCAGGAACACAATTAACAGAAGCGGCAAAATGCAACGCAGTAAACCCGTACCCGTTGGCTTTATTTACATCTATTACCTCATGCTCTAGCAACCATTTCATCACTCCTACTTGACTTGAATAAGCCGCTAGCGCTAGGATCTGAGACTCTAATGCTCCAATATCTGTAGAAAATATTACATTCTTTCCCACAAAAGAAGAACATGACATCTCAGGTAGAGACTCGACATACCGACGAAACCGCGTAGACAGTGGTAAGCTGCCTAACGGTATGGCCTTTGCCGAGGCACCTCTTTTTCCGAAAAGCCTCCCGGAAAACATGTTTTTGTATCCTTGGCTGCGCTTTACACTGGATAGCTCTTCTTCGAACATCCGCGTGCATTTTAGTAACAGTTCAATTATGTTGAGATGTTCACCCTTGACTGCTTCCATAGGCTCACCTGGATATATTTCCAGATCTAGCCCTACAAGAGACACAAAGCCTGTTACCACGTCCCTAGAGGCCTTGTCCTCTTTTATTGTTTCCAGAAAAGCGTCTACCCCAACCTTAGCTAGTAGCAAGTCGATAACTGCAAAAAAACCATCTTCCCTCTCGTAGAGCTTGAGAGCTTCCGACATGGCATATATTACAGGAGTAATTCTCTCACTCCTGCTGTAGGCATTATACATAACTGCAGCGCAATTCGCACCCAGGTCAAGCAGCTTCCTGACCATCTGTACGCACTTCTTGTCTATTGCATAAAAAATGGGGGTCTTATTACCTTGTTCACAAACTATATTCCAAAGCCCATTCGCGCCTTCTTTACCCTGAGTCGGTATTTTCTGAGACGCATTAGCATTTACATCCCCACCTTTACTGGCAATGAAGTCGCACAGGTCGCAAACTTCGTCAGCCAGCATCGCATTCCCTATCAGCAGGGGAATATGCATAACGCTACATTCATGTAATACTATAAGATCTCTACGGGATGCATTTATCTCCTGCAGCCCTTCTTGAGTGCTGCTAAAAAACACACTATTGCGAGATTTATTCTGTAATACCCACAGCTTTAGAGATGCAAAACCCTCTGCTTCCTTACACGCACGTACTATTTCATTTAGCACGTCAATACATCTCTGAGACGCATTTAATCTACGTACAAAAGCATCGAGAACCTGCTGCTGCGCCTGCGAAAGCCCATGCACCTGTGTCTCCATTGAATTTGTGATTTAGACAGCCATGTTTTCAGGAAATATGGTTTAACACAAGCATTAGGTGTTATTAAGGGATTTAATGCAAGTACTAAGTTAATATAGGAGTAATGTCTTTAATATAATGAGATACTTCTGAAATCTATAGAAAAAACTTAGTCTAGTATGCTGATATATCAGAAATAGAATAATACCAGCAGCTTTGCAGTAGTCCCTACATGAAAGTTTACTCTAAAATATACTCATCTTTTTATGTAAAACCGTTACTAGAGCGGAGCACTTTATCTTCAGGTATGATAACGTATAGCTCGCAAGATTAACATACTAAGTAAAGAATGGAGATATGGGATGGCATAGCCAGGTTGAATTTTGCAACGTATAATTTCTACGCGCTAATTTTCTTTTAGCGGTAATAATACAACTACTTATTTAAGAAGTAATGCATAAATACAACATTATAATTTATGCTAAGTGAATGATATATATATCTGGGCACAGGGAGTAGCAGTAAAATTTCGATATACACCTAAAACAGGCTATGGCGCATCCTTATCGAGTCTGCTTGCTATTCTAAAGAGTAATAATAAGGTAAAACAAGCGTACCTATTGTGGGAGCCCACTCTATATACAGCGAAACTGCAGTACATTTTCTGCGTACTATATACATCTTATACAAGCGTATGACACTATGTGGTGTAAATACGCTATGTGTTTCTGTTATAGGTAGGCAATTCTATATTTGATTTCCTTATTTTTATGGGTATATTCTAGAACTTCACTGTTCTGATACGGGCAGTGGTTTTTTTTCTTTATTAGTTGTGGGTGAATATGGAAGGTGGTGAAGCTCATGGGAGCTCTAATAGCTTGAATCCTGGAGAAGGAGTTGCTGTGTCAGAGGAAATAAAAGCACAGGTTATGGAGTCGGTGATCGGGTGTCTGAAATTAAACGATGAACAAAAGCAGATTCTTTCTGGCACTACAAACTTAGCAAAAGATTTTAATCTCGATAGCTTGGATTTTGTTGATCTGATCATGTCGCTGGAAGAAAGGTTTTCCCTAGAAATATCAGATGAAGAAGCACAAAAGCTAGAAACTGTTGATGACATTTGTCGCTACATAGCAAGTAAGTCTAGTGATGCTTGATAATAGTCAGTTTTTTTGTTAGTGCGAAAAATAGTAATCCGCGCTATGATTGCTACAAAGGCTGCGGTGTGTGGTGTGGTTTTTGTGCCTAGTAGATAGCTCGGGGTTGGTTAGTGTAGTTAGGGTATTTAGAGATGGCCGAGCGAAAGAGGGTTGTGGTGACCGGCATGGGTTTGGTCACGCCTTTAGGTGTTGTGATCTCATCAGTTTGGGATAGATTAGTTAGGGGAGAATCTGGAATAAGGCAGGTAGTTAGTCGCTATGACGTGAGCGATTTGGAGTGCAAAATCGGAGGGCAAGTATTGCTCAAAGGAGAATCTGATGATTATGTATTTGATCCAGAGACTTGGTTAGAGGAAAAAGAAGTAAAAAAAATTGATCTCTTTATCTTGTTTGGTATTGCCGCATCTAGTATCGCTTTGGAAGATTCTGGTGCTCTAGAAAGTAATTTTGACCCTGAGAAATTCGGTGTGTTGCTTGGTTCTGGCATAGGGGGATTGCCTAACATTGAGAGAAATGTAACTGCACTTAATGCTCGCGGCCCCAGAAGGATTAGCCCGTTTTTTGTTCCGGGAAGTCTCATAAACTTGCTTCCTAGTCATGTATCCATGCGATATGGGCTGAAGGGGTATTGCAATGCGGTCGTGGGAGCTTGTGCTACTGGTGCTGTAGCAATTGCAGAGGCAGCACGTGTGATCGAGAGTGGTGTATGTGATATAGTAGTAGCTGGCGGTTCAGAGAGTGCGTTGTGCAGATCAGGAATAGCTGGATTTAGCGTGATAAAGGCATTGTCAACGAAATTTAATGATACTCCTCAAGTTGCTTCGAGGCCCTGGGACAAGGATAGAGATGGGTTCGTCATGGGTGAAGGCGCTGGTGTAGTGGTGTTGGAAGACTACGAATACGCGAAAAGGCGCGGAGCTAGAATATATGCGGAGCTAACCGGTTATGGCTTGACAGCTGATGCATATCATGTAACAGCGCCACATCCAAAAGGTGAAGGCGGAATGCGCGCTATGGAAATGGCTCTCAGGACAGCTAATATTTCACCTAGTGAGGTTGATTACATAAATGCCCATGGTACTTCAACTATTACTGGCGATAGTGTGGAGATTGTTGCGATAAAGAATGTGTTCCAGGATCATGCCTATAAAGTAGCTATATCTTCGACGAAATCGTCGATAGGGCATCTTTTAGGTGCGGCTGGTAGCGTAGAAGCAATATTTTCTATACTAGCATTACAACATGGTATATTGCCACCCACTCTGAATCTGCACAACTCTACTGAAGATAGTAACGTGAACTTGGTGCCGTTAGTGGCTGAAGAGCGTAAGGTTTCTCGTGTATTGAGTAATTCCTTCGGGTTCGGGGGTGTCAATGCATCTCTGATCTTTAGTCAAATTTAAGACCAGCTGGAACGTTATACCTTCTTATCACGGAAGATAAATGGTCTGAAGTAGCAACCTAAGATCAAGCCCTGTGATAATATATATAGTAGAGAAACAGGGTTTACTTGTAGGGATATGTAAGGTTTGCTGCTGGTTATATCCTCGTTAAGGGAGAGATAGAGTGTGCCGGATTGCACCGTGTTTATATGAGTGGACATAAACATAGTGTTGTAGGGTAAGCTTTGCAATTATTCTGCTGATTGCTATTGTTTGGGCTTAGAAGCCCTTGTGTACTACTTTGTGGGTGGGGGTAGTTAGCACTTGTTTGAGTAATTCCTTCGGATTCGGTGGTGTAAATGCGTCTCTGATCTTAGTCAGGTTTAAGCCCGACTGGAAGATAGCACTCCACGGTCATAGAGGATGAATTGCCATAAGTAGTGTCCTGAGGTGTAGTAATCCTGATGCCTAGGATAGGGTTGGGGCTTTGTTTGCAAGAATTCGCTTTTACCCCCCGTTTGAGTATGATTGGAGTTACGGTGTAGCAGATCTGTAACTTGAGAAGGAGGCACTATTTGCCGCATTTACCTACATAAGCTGTAGCCTGATTATGACTTTGCAGCAGAGGGAAAGTTAGTCAGGAGTGTAAGTGTGATACTTGTACTTTATGCTTTGATAATTTTTGCCGAAGCTATGTTGCATTATTGCATATACTGTACGTGAGAACTTTTATTATTCTGGACTCTGACTATTTACTGATCATAGAGCCGAATGGCTTTTTCTAATGAAAGAAAAAATGATGAGGTCCTAGATAGCTTATCCTGGATATAAATCTAGTACCCAATAAACTCAATGTAAATACACAAGCCATAGTATGACACTCTAGAACGCACTCTCTATCTTGAACAACCCTATAACTTCAAATTCATAATGGCATGAGTAGAAGAAACCGCCCTGATCTCAACAACCATCCTTACATCATATAATGGATTTCCGTATAGCCTGATGATAGGTCTCCAGGTGAAGGTCCAGCTCTAATCTCAACAACCTCGCCCCCTACAATAGTTTTAGCTAGTAACCTAGCTACTATGGTTTTTTCTTCAGGGGTGAGTTCCTTTACTAGGTCTTTAGCTACGGCTGTGGTGTTGTTAGTACATGCCCCGGGTTCCTTCTGGTAGCAGTTTCACTGCTGTTGATGTAGGCTAATTACTACTTTATCTCCTAGTGTTTTAGATGCAAAATTCCTTATACTTCCGCATCGGTAACACCATTGCTATTCCCACTGCTTCCCTTTGCCTGTGCTCCACAAACAGCTACCTCGCCTTTTTCACTGCTGCCAGTATTCGTGTTGTTCGTGATCGAAGCATATTTTCCGTACGTACTACCGCCACTCACTTTCTTCTTCGTCACACAAACCTTGTCATAGATGCTAGAGTGAGAAATCTCAACAACCTCGCCCCCTTCAATAGTTTTAGCAAGTAATCCTGCTACTATGGTTTTTTCTTCAGGAGTGAGTTCCTTTACTAGGTCTTTGGCTATGGCTTTGGCGTTACTATTCTGGGCTCCAACTATAAGACCCGTACTGCTATGCCCAGTCTGCCCTGTAGGCCAGTTTTTATCTTCCTCTATTTTGGTAAGGTCTACAAACTTACTCAAAGCTCCATGCCCGCCCGACGGTCCAGAACCTTTAAAACCACTGCACTGTGCTGTATTAGCCTGAGTCCTCGCCGGCGCTGCAGCATACGTTGTTACATTGGATGCGTCTGAACCTAGCTCAGTATGCTGTTTACTACAAACCTGCTTAACAATGTTAGGATGAGAAATCTCAACAGCCTTAGCAAAGTGGACAATGTCCTTACCGGAGGTCGTGGCAAGAGTAGCAGCAAGCTTGTCAGTCTGATCAGTAACTATATCACAAGCTAGCTCTCCTTAGCTAGTAGATATACTGTATATGCTTCATCTTTTCCACTATCCCTTATACCCTTAGTCTTGTTTTTAATAATAAGAGTTACTGTGTATACTCTTATTTATACCTAGACACAGGCATACCCGCCAGCGTCTCCAGAAACTGCAAGATAGCTTGACCATATGCATTGGTAACAGACTAGATTTCTCTGGAAGCAGATCTAACCTTTGTAAAGTTTCTGCAGAGATTCCTAGATATAGTGTATAATTTTGTGTTAGGTAAAACCGTATAAAACCATTATACGGACCTGCTCAATATCGGGTAATAACTGGATCATAGTCAGCTTAGTATAAGTGATCCAGGACACTAATTTTGCCTAGTTACTTAACTAGGGTATTCAGAGTCAAAGGTGGTTTGTGTAATGCACTCACTCAACACTTAATCTCCCTCATTCTTTAAATAAAGGAACAACGCCTAAACCTTCACTAAAAATATCATAACAAGTATTGACCATAACCGAAGTAGCAAAAACTGCCCTATATATCAACAACCTCGCACCCTTCAATAGTTTTAGCTAGTAGCCCTGCCACTATAGATAATTTCCCGTGACTCTCTGTATGCTTGTGTTATGGCGTGTAAGCTCTTCATCTTTATATATGTAGCACCCTCTCACAGTTTCGACATCCCTGATCCAGCGCAGTGCAAACTTTAAAGCAGAAACCATTTGTGTTGCTTTTTATGTAGAGAACATCCTGCTTGAAATTACCGCCTACCATATAAACACTTTAATGCTATTGTCTGTGGTTTATCATATCCCATACCTTATAAATATGCTTTAGCTCCCAACAAAACTTAAAATAGCATAGCACTGCTGTAACATACGTAGGTCGCTATCTTTTAATTATACAGAGCTTCGAGATTTATATGTTATGCGCTAGATGGGGTGAACAGATGTTAAATAAAGATATGACAGTCAATATGGCACGGAAGCTGAGTAACATCACTACATTGGGAAGAGAGAGGAAGCGCGGTGAGAAAAGCATCCTCTCTCTTTATTCTCTACATTGCACTACACACAAAGCAGCAGCAACAAAGGTACACTAAGCTGTTCGTTGTTGTGTATGTCGCTGACCGCTAAATTCCGGTTGCATAACAAACCAAGTATTTCCCTGGGTGCGTTGCAATACCGTGCTAGGTTCACCATCATCCGTATGTTCCAGAAAAAGCCCAGCATATCCATTGGTGGTACCATCAGCACAACAACCTTTCTCTGCGCCACCGATGTCTTCCGCCACGACATTACCGTTTAAACCGCGTGCACCTTCTCCCTTATCGTCAGGTCTTACATTTCCTTGCTGCCCCACGAATGGACCATCCTTTTCCTCACCTACAACCTTTTCGTAAAAGTAGAAGATAGCGAACGCAATCGCTAGAGCTGCTTGTGTCGTCAGCAAAGCCATATCTGTTATGTAGAACAGCTTGTTCGTTTGTCCCACTAGAAGATATGCTTCATAGAGATGACATATACAATGGCAGAATTCAAACAACGCTATTGTTAAGAAGACAAGTGACTTCACACACACACCGGTATTTGATGCTTCCTTATCCCCGCCTTCGAATTCTATCTTTTGCTTTTGCTTTTGGTAACGCATTACCTCATATGCCCGGATGGAAGCCGATATTGCACCGAGCAAGGGAGCCAGTATAGAGACTACAAGAGCAACCATCTGTATAGCCTTGCTTTCAACCCCAACTTCCATGACGAGAGATAATACACACAGCAGTATACAGAACACACTTGATGCTATTGTGGTAGTCTCCTTCCAGTACCCTATGTTATACTCCTTGCCGGATATCTTGCCTTTCTCAAGGTCTTTACGATGCTTCGATAAAGCTGCGTAGGAATCTAAGAGAAGCACCATAGCGAGCAGCGCGTACATCGCAAAATAAGCAAGCGTTACGCGGTGTACTATAGAGGGTTTTATAGCATAGCGGATAACTGCCATTGTAAAAAACGTAGAGAAAGTTTCTGTAACCATCATCAGAAACGACGCCACTAGGAAAACTGAATCTGGTACATAGGGTTCGCCGGTACTTTCAGATTCTTTTTCTTTATCTTTCCTAAGTTGTTCCACTCCAGCTATCAGCGGGCTCTCCTCTTCTTCATCTAATGACTCTACCAAAACGTTATTTTTGGTATAAATGTCCTCACCTTCTCCTAATACTTTCTTTACCATACCCACCAGCTTTGATTACAAAAGAACTTCTAATGGTATTGTTCACTTTGTGCGAGGTCAACTAAAAATAGTAATCTTATATATGCGAAAAATTTAATATAGGCTATAGAAGAGCTAAATACTGCTATGCATGCAATCATCATTATCTGGTTTAATGTGAGTTGTGCAACTGTGACTGTACATTTTTCTAATATAAAATGGGTTGCATAAACGTAAATAAAATTATGCTTACTAAGGTTTTTAGTCACTTTTCGCGGAGCTGCTTTTATGTACAATGTGCTTAGCTCGAGTAATGTGGAGGTCGTGTAATTTATGATAAAATGGCATATGCATCGTTATATAAGAACGCATAGTGAAATATACTAATGCAAAGTTTTTGCAGACAATGCGTATACTGAGCACCATTAGTGTAATGCTGCAAATTATGTATGTAGAAGGGCAAACAGTATTAGTAACTTGTGCTCTTACCCGAGCTTAGTGCTGTATTAGGTATTGAATAGTAGGGAAAATTAAGGCTTTAGAAGGATGAGGCTGTGAGGTCTTGGTTGGTATAAGAACTACGTAGATTATGTGCAAAAATCGCAATAGGAAGGCTCGTGTGGGAAGAGCTCCTGGCAGTCATGAGAAGATTTTGCCATTGAGTCGTAGTGCGGAAATACTACTGAATCTTATGAAAGAAGGATGAGTTCGGTATGTGCGCTGGTTGCTGCATTTATTATAAAAAGGTATAGCGTGTTGCAAGACCTGTGTTTTGGAAAGGGTATTCGAAGCGTGAAAATGGTATGCAGAGATTGCTGAGTGTGTTGCCTTCGTATGGATGAGGTATTTATCAATATACCCATCATCCTTAGTACTATGTCTGGACGTCTGTATACAAACTGCATATTGAAAATGCCATGTTGCAGCTTTCCTAAAATGATGCGCATTACTGTGGCAAAAACACATAGGTTCTCGTAAGGTAGTAGCAATTGGAAGAGCTACTACAGTCTGATGAAGACGCTCAAATTCATTACGTATTATGAAATGGAAGTCTCATAAAATTTGTATGCTCTTCAACCTATAGTAGGTAAGTGCTGTTTACTATTTAATCTTGGGGAAAGAAATGCGACAAAATAGCAGAACATTGTTTTCATTTAGGGTATTCAATCTATCACGAAGTTACGAAGAAAGTGCATATGCATTCGAAACACTACCTCTGTAAAACCAAGCTAGTAAGTGAGAGAAAAGTTACTTAGTGAGTTGATAGCGAAGCTTTGTGCTTCTATAAGAGGTTAATTAGACCTATCTTAGAACTAGAGAAAAAGTTAGCGAACAGCAAGTTGTCGATGTTGTGCTTCGGGCAGTATTTACAAGATTACATGTCGAGAGAGTGAAAGTGCGAGGGCCTGATCAGAGAATAAATGCTACTGGACCAGGTTCAGAGAAATGCAAGGCGTCGAATACTCTTCACTGGTGGGACTACAGCCGGAAGACGAGATAGAAAATCTTAGAACAGCAGTTACTTTCTATGCCCAAGGAGTTTTCTACATGCCAAGCTCGCTGTGCACACGAATTGGAGATAAGAAACCTGATTAAAAGAGCTTCTGTGTTATGGTATTACCAAAACTAATGAACTTGCGGATAGTGTATGCCCTCAATAATAATAAGGAATAGTACACAACTGTTATGACTACGTATCGTATTGTTTCATAACTGTGAAATTTAAAGTATTTATCTTACTTTAGGTCGCTTCGGCGATGAGTTGAAAGTGACACAACGGTACATACAAAATTCTGATTAGAAAACTTACTATAACAAACCTTAAGCACTACGTGACGTCAGTATACAGCTACCCTAAACCCGCCTATTGTGCAGAACAAACGAACTAAAATCCCTTACATCACAACTGCAGGCATACAGCACTAAGTTTGACTAACCGAATGAGTGCAGAAAGCCTTCGAATATCTGTAAAAACTCATCTATATCTTGCCTTGAGACGATTAATGAGGGAACCATTCGTAGTACGTCGCCAGACATCAGCGGAGCGACCAGAACACCGTAGGATATCAAGTTGTCCAGCCACTCCATTCAACCTATCGCGTAAAGCAGACTAACTAAAAATCCCTTACACACAACCACAAGCATGCATCCTAAGTCTCACTAACTAAATGAGCGCAGAAAGCCCTCGAGTATCTGTAAGAACTCGTCTATCTCTTGCCTCGTGACGATTAATGGAGGAACCATTCGTAGCACATTTCCAGATGCTGGGGCAATTAGTACACCATGGGATATAAGTTGCTCAGCAATGCTGCAAGCACTTGCTGTATCATTAATTTCTACGCCGATTAGGAGGCCTATTCCTCTAACATTCTTAATTATAGGAAACCTCGTAGCCATGCGGCTTAGCTGCTCGATGAAATAAGCCCCATTTTGTTCCACGTTTGCCAAAAATCCTGGCTTTGCTACTTCACGAACGATCGCGCGAGCAACAGCAGTAGCCAAAGGATTACCACCACAAGTTGAGCCATGCATGCGTTCAGTAACAAATTGCCCTGCTTTTTTCGTTATGAGGCATCCACCTATAGGGAACCCACCCCCTAAACCCTTTGCAAGCGAGCATATGTCTGGAGTTACGGAAAAATGCTCATAAGCAAAGAATTTTCCTGTTCTCCCGGAGCCACATTGTACACAGTCAAAGAATAGCAATATGTCGTGTTGGTCACATAATGCTCTCAAATCTCTCAACAATTCACCGCTCAGCACATGGATGCCACCTTCGCCCTGCACTGGTTCTACCAGTATGGCACCTATGTTTCCTTTTTCTACCTCATTACGTATAGCATCTATGGACGGAGTAACGCTTACAAACCAATCGACATACGGGTATAAAAGGGGAAGAAAACCTGTTGGCTCACTAGCAGAGCACGTTGCATAAGTTCTTCCATGGAACGCACGCCTCAATGTCAGTACTTTATACCTTTCAGGACGTCCTATACCATTTTGGTATGACCGAGCAACCTTAAATCCGCACTCAACAGCTTCTGCACCAGAATTCACGAAAAATGCCATATCGGCGAAACTTAAGCTTACAAGTTCTGCAGCCAAGCTTTCAGCTTCCTGAATTCGATACATGTTAGACACATGCCATAGCGCTTTGGATTGCTCACACAATGCCTGTACCATAGCTGGATGGCAGTGGCCAAGTGCGCTCGTAGCCCTTCCTGAACCGAAGTCTATATAACGCTTCTTGCTACTATCATATAAGTACACCCCTTCTCCCCGAACGAAACTGATGTCGAACGGTTTGTAGAAAGGAATCATAAAGCCGCAAACCACAACTATCCCATAATACTGACTGGTCAACGCTTAGGATAACTCCTCTATTTCAAATAGGTCAACAGAAAAGTACCTTGGAAGCCAAATGATCATTAAGGATTGATGCTCTGAGAGTATGCTATATATTTTTAGGACAGTTCGAGAGCGGTGTATCTATGCTTAGATTGGTCTTCAGATTTCTGATAAGGGCGACATTGGTTATACTGTTTGTTGGGTCAATGTGGTTTACTTATGCATATGTATCTGACAGAACGCTAAGTAAAGCAGCTATAACAATAAACACAGAACTGAATAATGTATTTGAGCATTTGATTTTAAGAAAATACATAGTATTGTTGCGTGGAGCACCTGTTCATGTTGGTACTAACCCCTATCATATCAATCTCATAATTAAAATGCAGGCAGAGTTCATGCATGCCCTCCATATGCTTAAAGGCGTTGAGTTGGTTTTATATAACGCTAACGGGAATGTCATGTTCACCGTGAGTGATGATATGGATACGGAAGTCAGTGATAAAAGTATTGTGCTATCTCCTGAAGAGCTTTCTCTTCTTTCCAAGGGGGAAATCGTGCATGGAACGAGCGCGTATGGCATATACTCTTCCGTGTTTCCCCTTATGGATGAATCAGGAGAGCCCATAGTATTTCTGCGAGTCACAAGGGACTGCAGCGAGATGGCGGTTTTCTTTTCTAACTCTAATTTTGTATTTGTAATACTAGTAGGGATTGCTGTAGCAATCTGCGTAGTGTTGACTCTTGTCGTATACAGAAAAAATGTAAAGTTGCTTAATAGCCAGTACGATGCAAACCTTGAGTTGCAAGAAAAGAAGGAAAACGCAGAAAAAGAGAGCGTCAGTAAATCACAATTTCTTGCGAATGTCAGTCACGAGTTACGTACTCCTCTAAACTCCATTATAGGTTTTTCAGAAATAGTTCAGAGAGAGTCTCTGGGACCACTTTGGAATGCGCAGTACAAGGAGTATATCAAGGAGATAAACCATGCTGGTGTACACTTATTAAGTCTAATAAACGACATATTGGATTTTTCTAAGGCAGAAGCAAATAAACTCAGTGTAGAGCCCGTAAAATGCGATCTGCGTAAGATAGTGGATTCCTGTTTTAACATGATGTTACCCAAGGCTCAGGAAGCCAAGGTTGAACTAAAGCGTGATATGCCAGAATCACAAATAGTGCTGATGGTTGATGCAAGAAGAATGAAGCAGGTTATACTCAATATACTAACTAATTCCATTAAATTCACGCCAGAGAAAGGGTTTGTAAGGTTGTCTGTTGAGAAAAAGCAGGGAGAAGTGGTAATAGAAATATGTGACAATGGCATAGGTATTGCACAACAGGATCTGTACAAAGTAATGTCAGTATTTGGGCAGGCGGATAGCACACATTCTCGCAAATATGAAGGAACAGGATTGGGTTTGCCACTGAGTAAAAAGTTGGTAGAGCTGATGAATGGTACTTTCAGTATTAAAGGTGAAGCAAATCTTGGAACAGTTGTAACTCTCTCATTTCCATGCGTTGAAGAAAGACATGAGAGCGAAAAGGCCTTTTAATTTTTGGTATACGGTTTACAGCCTATAAGCGATAAGGAAGAATAGAAGCTTCGGTACCCAAATATTGAGTAGTATTCTCCTGCTTTATTTCCAGATAGCAGCGATAATGTGCAGAAACTGTGTATTGTGGAGTATGTGCAGTTTATAGCATTTATACTAGTGGTTCTCTACTGAATCATGGCTGTTAAAGCCATTTATGATTCATACTCTGTTTTGTACAGCATGTGGGGTGCCTGTAGATGCAGTGCAAAGCCTTGGGAACTGTAATAAGCGTAAGTGTTTATTGCAGCACTTTACACATGATACCTGTACGGGTATTTCAAGATAGGAATGAGGATGCATTCAATGAGCTCATAGGGGATTTTCAGATAAAACACCAAGAATATGTCCACCCAAGTATTACAATACAATACTCCTTATAGTGTATGAATCTGTAGTGTGGTGTCTCATGTATATTACGTCAACTTGAAAACGTGGTATCTATCGTTCTTAGAACGTGTTTATATGTTGAGGGTTGAAGCGTAATATATTTATTTTAGCCTGTATTTACGGGGTCAAAGAAGTAATGTGTGTTTCTCGATTAGGATTTTCAATACACACGTCACGTATTATTTAAAGGTAGGTCCCGCTCACTAAGATTTGGTTTTTTGTTTCTGGACTTGTTAGAGGTGTTCACTAGCCTGCACACAGTGTTGAGTATCACAGCAAGCTCGTAACAGTGGGAATAGAACGTAGTTACAGATAAGGCAGTAGTTTCTAAACTAAGACTTCAGAACTTGCTTAACTGGTATTCAAGTATTAGCTATCTCATGAGATTTGGTACTTCTTTTATCTAATGCCTAAAAGTAACCGCCAAGGTTACTTTTACTGCCGATAACCTTCTACATTCTAGCCCTGCACCAATGCAGAACCCGTTACTTTAGAATATCTAGAGATACGCTAATACCTAAGAAATTTGCTGGGGATTGAAAGTCAACACAATTTCATTCCAGATACTATAGTCAGTTCCTCGTAGCTCTGTTATAGGGTTGCACTTATGTACTGCACGAAGGGCGCTATCTGCAAGAGCTCGGTAAAGTGGATCATGATCATATAGATTGGTATCAGAAATAGTAGCAGCGGTGACTTTACCACTAGGGTCTAGAGCCAACTTGATTTTCACTACTGCACTATTATCATCATCTATGCCAGCAGGCATAGTCCAACACTTTGCAAACTGTTCTGATAAGGAGTCTACCACCTCCTCAGGAACATGATTCTTAAGAACGTTTTGGAATATAGACTTAGAATACCCAAATAACCCCTTTTTATGCGGATTGGTATATCTCGCCCCAGGTTGCTGCTCGTATTCATACACGGGTTGCACTACCATTAACTCTTCCTGAGATGCCAAGGTATTAACGGTGATATCAGACCTTGCCAAAGACATTCTTGCGGGTTTCTTACTGCTTTGACTTGGTGGTTGAATACCTGGTTTGGCATAGAGTCCTGCGCGCTGTATGTCCTCAGTACTATTCACTAAAGTAGCAACTTGTGACTCAGAAGGTGCTACATAATCTACACCTTTAGTTTGAAGTTGTGATTTGATTGCAATATCACTGCTGTTTGGACAACAGGAAGCGGTAGAGACCCTGTATGACTCAGGTGATGAGGTGCGCACAATCAGAAAAACCCCCATCACCAAATGCACAAGCAACGAGGATATTATATGAATATTCTTTCCTAGCGCTCTACGTATGCCACCCCTGACGGACAACACAGGCCGCCTCCACATTAATCGAGACACCATCTCTCTCCTATACAAGCATGAGCAACTTACAACAAACAACAATAACAAGAAGAAGTGAGCTAGACCATGACTTTACACCGAAGGTTATTATAGTAGATGCAGAAAATATCAAACTGACCAGTTGAAAACTAACCGTATAAGTACATAGTACTGTTTTATGAAGTGGTCAAGACAACAGGGCACAGAAGATGTACTTCCCGTACATCGATTGTTTGTAATATATTTAACAATATTAAGAAAAATATGAAAAAATACATCCTACCCTTCGCATAACACAATAACTTCAGCTATCTTTGCTCTCAAAAGAGGAATCAGAAGCACATTCTTCGTTTGTTATGAATGCACCCAGTTCGTAAACCAAATTACCTAGTCTATGCGATAACTTAGTCACATAAGCCGTAAAGCCATTGTAAAATAGTTGGGCAGGAATTGCCACTAACAGCCCAAGGGCCAACGTATATAAAGCCTCTGCCATATAAGGGTATAATACAGATCCTATTTGTTGCGATTCAGCAATAGAGACTGCTTTAAAGCTCTCTATTACCTTCCAAAGGGTACCAAGGAGCCCAATATAAGGAGCAGAAGATCCAATCGCAGAGAGAGGACCTAGTTGTTCTTCCAGCTTATCGACTTCTCTAGTGAGTTCAGAATTAATGGCCCTGTGAAACCCCTCTTTTTTGTTGCGAAGCTGTTGTGCGTGTTTTATCCCATGCTGCAATATTCTAGCGACAACACCGCTACCGCATTCTACAATTTCTCTTATACCCAAAGCGGTACCACGGGAATTGAAGACAGCTTCAACATCGTGCAGCTCCCGCTTATGTCTGTTGAGAACGAAACACTTTTTAAAGATTATGGCCCACGATACTAAGGAAAAAGCAAGCAACACGAGCATAACTAAACGTACCACGATACTAGCTTCGGCGAATACACCAAATGCCGAAACTCCGTTCTGGATGTGCACTGCCGATTCAGCTATCTCTTCCATAAAAAAGCCACCGAATTACTGTCAATCTCTATACCTTTAATTCCTTGTGGTCAATAACAAAAGCCCTAATAATAAATTAGGGTGTCCCAAACACAAGTTAGCAGAATTGTGTATAGAGTGGCATGAACCATTATGCATGGTATAGGAGCCTACAACGTATAGATGTGGTTGATCTATAGTGGTAATGCTGTGAGTGCTTTCAACATAAGCACTGAAGGCATGATGTTGTTCATCAGCAGCTTTGCGGCAACCGTAAAATTGTTATTATGTGGTAATATTGTGCCAATAGTAGTTTTGAGTGCGCAGACGATCAATAAAATTGCCGCAGGTGAGGTAATAGATTGTCCAGCGAGCGTGGTAAAGGAGCTGGTAGAGAATTCTATAGATGCGGGAGCCAAAACCATAAATGTGCATGTTGACAAAGGAGGTCGCAACTTAATTTCTGTAAGTGATGATGGTTGCGGGATCGCATGCGAAGAAATGGAAAGAGCATTTATCGGTCACGCTACATCTAAGCTCATTGATGGAGACCTTGCAAATGTAAAAACCATGGGCTTCAGGGGTGAAGGTCTTACAGCAGTTGCATCGGTAGCCAGGGTGAAGATGGTTTCGAAGCATGTAGATGCAGAGAGAGCCTGGTCTATCACATTCGAAGGAGGAGAAAAAACCAGGGATTTAGCCCCAGGGGTTTTGTCTTGTGGTACACATGTGGAAGTGAGAGACTTGTTTTTTGCGACTCCTACGAGGCTGAAGTTTTTACGGACAGAAAAAGCTGAGATGCAAAATATTGTGGATTTGCTCAACAGGCTGGCCATGATCAACTATACCATAGCGTTTTCTCTTACCATAGTTGAACGCCAGATCTTTAAATACTCAGCGCAGGAAAGTCTTATCGAGAGATTGAAGGAAATGAGAGCGTTTGGTGAAGTTTTCTGTGAACAATCACTGGAGATAAATCACTCTGTAGACCACGTAAGAGTATACGGGCACATAGGTCTGCCGACGTTTAATAAGTCTAAGCCGGGGATGGTACACACTTTCGTTAATGGTCGGCCAATTTACAGTACTTTACTGCTTGGGGCGGTGAAGTTTGCTTATCATGGGTTAATACCAAAGGATAGGCATCCTGTTGTTGTTTTAGCTCTGGATATTATGCCTGCTTACATTGATGTTAATGTGCATCCTAGCAAAATGGAGGTGAGGTTTCAGGATAAGCGTCTTGTATATAAGGCAGTGATTGATGCATTAGGTGAGGCTTTGTCTAGCAATGTGTATGCCAGGTTTTCACCTGCCGCAGCTTCTACGGAAGGACATGATCATTTTGCTATGGATAGTATTGAAAAGACCTACGGAAAGTTTTTCTCAGGGGATACAGAAGCATCTTCAACTATGCAACTGCAACCAGAGGTGTTAAATCATAACATACCGATGCCGTTTGGCAGTAGTCACGTTGATGATGCAAAAAGCACATATGATACCGGGTTTTGTTCTGATCACACTCACCATCATAATACAAAGAGTCCGGTGCAGACAAAAAGTTTTTCAGCAAGATCATCTTCTGCTACAGAAAGCAAGATGGAGCAGGGGTGTATGTTGGAAGAACCGCCTTTGGGTTATGCGGTGTGCCAACTATTTGAGAGATATATCATCTCTAGAGCAGGAGATTACGTCATAATAGTTGATCAGCATGCTGCTCATGAAAGGCTTGTATGTGAGTATATAAAGAAGGTCACAGAACAAGAGGGAATTAAAAGACAAGTTCTGCTGATGCCAGAGTTTATAGAGCTTGGAAACGAGTACGAGCTAGAATTGCTGACTGAGTATCGGGAAAAATTAAGAGATTTGGGACTTATAGTAGAGCCTATGGGTGACCTTACGGTGGTAGTGAGGGAAGTCCCTGCTATCTTTGGTGTGGTCAATGCTAAGGCGCTAATTTCTAAGATATTAGAAAGCATAATGACAAAAGGAGATGAACTTTTTGTGAAAGGTAAGCTAAGCCATATTTGCGGTACAGTTGCGTGCTATAGCTCCATAAGAAGTGGTAGGATTATGAAATTAGAGGAAATGAATAGCCTACTTAGGCACATGGAGAGTACTCCGCATTCTGGTCAGTGTAACCACGGTAGGCCTACGTATGTGAAGCTTAAATTGTCAGAAATAGACAAGTTGTTTGAACGTACGTAAAGAACTGCATACCTGGTACAAAAGTGATATACGGTTGCTTTTGATGCGTTGGTAGAACAACTACTGGTGATGAGTTTTTGTGTGGGTAAATCAGGGTCATGTCATGACAGTCAAATAACATATTTAAGTGTGATCGTGCTCATAAGGAAAAGATCGGTGCATACGTAAAGCAGAGAGACATACTAGATAACAGAAAAGTGCTGAGTCCTGGTGGTGGTTTGTACCATGTTGTTAAGCAGTATGGAGATGTTATTATGGTCAGTGTAAGAGAATCGACACTGTGAAGACTGTTTAGGGTACCAAAGAAGCATGTACACACGGTGGACACCATATCCTCTTGGAAATGTAATGGTAGCAACCACAGCAAAAGCCAAGTTTCAGGAGAAAGCTGATAACTCAAACCAACCTTTGATCTATAAGCAAGCTTAGGAGTGATGTGCCCCTCAACAACCCCCAGACTTTTTATCCATAGTTGTATAATGAGGTTCTAGATATAAACCTTTCCCTGATAATATAGTTCCTGATGAGTGTGTATAGAGACTTTGAAGCCCGTAACGGAATGTTAGGTAACATAAATCACTTCAGGATTTATAGCACTACGTGACGACAGTTATTCTTGTAAGCTATTTTCTTAAGCTATGAAGAAGTACCGCATCTACAGCGTTTCTTACTTCAATACCTCTGATGTGTCTTCTTCCCGTCGAGTTGAGATATTGTTTCATACGAAACCCTAAGATAGAGACCTAATAATAGCTCACCAAGAACTCCCTTAGCTCTATCCCTTAGGGCCTCAATTCACCATGGCCTGAATAGAAGAAACCGCCCTAATCTCAACAACCTCACCCCCTTCAATAGTTTTAGCTAGTAACCCAGCCACTATGGTTTTTTCTTCGGGAGTGAGATTCTTTACTAGGTCTTTAGCTACGGCCGTGGCATTACTATTAGGAGAACCTATCTTTGGCCCACCGCTCGTCGCTCCAGCCTGACCCGTAGGCCAGTTTTTCCCCTCACCTACTTTCACAGCGTTAACAAAACCACTAAGAGATTTAGGTCCCGTCGCGCTCGCACTACCTAAACCACTGCACTGAGCTGTCTCCTCATCGCTGCTCTTTGTCGGATTCACAGCGTACTTTTTACCCTTACCCGAGTTTATCGCCGCATGACTTCCACTACAAACCTTGCCATCGATGATAGGATGAGAGATTTCAACAGCCTTAGCAAAGTGAACAATGTCCTTACCTTATCTAATAAGAGCACCCTATACATAAACCAGATATGAAATCGAAAGATTACGAGACAAAACATACCTAGAGACTGCTTTTAGATACTCGGAGGAGCGTAGTTACTTAGTCTCCTCGCATATTAAACTCATTTGTAAACGTGAGACACTACAACTCCTTAGCTAGTAGATATACTGTATATGCTTCATCTTCCTTACTACCACTATCTCTAATACCCTTAGTCTTGTTTAATAATAAGATTTATTGCATAGGCTATTGGTATATCTAGCAATTCATAACTCTTATATCTAATAATAAATCCGTGGATAGCTTGATCAGAAAACCCTAGATATAAACCTGCTACCGAGTAACAGAGCTCAAAGTAGTGCGTATGGAGACTTGCATAAAATAATAAAGAATATTTAGAAAATACAGAGCACCCTAAGTTTAGTAAGGCAATTTAACCTGCATTGCGTGTAATTGGTCATCAATAGGCTAAAAAGAGTATATTGATAATTTAATAAGGGGGTTTATTTTTGTTTTTGTATGGTATAATAGGTCTTTACAAATCCCACTTCGGTGTAATCTATGGTGTAGACTCCATTAATATAGTACTCTAATCTTGACTTATAGGATATGCTGAGTTGACTTGTCGCGCAGAGCACGTGCCTCTTACGATCTTAATGGAATCGATCATTAACATCCGTGTAATAGCCACCAATACCGCAAAAATGACTCTTATGGCTGCACGAATAAAATCGTGCTCTCCTATTCTGAGCATCTTAGTATACACCCTCGCATCAAGCCTCTAACACCTTTCCAGGGCTTTGATACAGTTCCAACAACTTCTTGAACATATATACTACAAGAAAATCACTCGATACTGCTTGGTTCTAACGCCTTTTATAGGGTTTTCTAACCCAAAACAGCTACATGGTTACACATATGATGTGTTTTTCTAGAATTGCGGCAGGTGTGAGTAATGATGTCTTGTAAGACAGAGAAGAAAAACAAGATACGTCCCTGCATAGTGATAATACTATGTGCCCGCGATACGTACTTGTCATTTACATATCTGTGTATCCACTTCATAGAGAACATAACTCTTCTCTTTTCCGTAGTTACCATTACTGTAAATTTATCCGTGTTTTTGACATGGTAGTGAGCTCACAATACTTAGGAGGATGTCGCGATTAGTGCGAATCTGTTTCCCGGAAGTCTTTCTACCTTACCAGCAAGTTCTAGCTCTAACAAAGCTGCCAAGAGCACGCTTACATCCAGGTTACAGCAGATAACAAGATCATCAATGTTTGTTGGCGAAATACTGAGATTTTTTAGGATAAGATCTTGTACAGGAGTCGTGGTAGTATTTTTTGAGGTGCGTTTTTGAGTATTACGTAATGCGTGCTCCGTCCCCGTAATGCCGGAGAAACCAAGAACACTTATAATATCTGTGGCAGACTCAATTAAATAGGCACCTTGCTTTATTAAATCATTGCTACCTGCACACCTGCTGTCCAAAGGTGACCCCGGTACAGCAAACACTTCTCGACCTTGTGAAAGAGCAAAATTTGCTGTGATTAGAGATCCAGACTTCTTAGATGCTTCCACGACGACAACACATAGAGATAACCCAGAAATTATGCGATTGCGCTGAGGAAACAAACTTGCTTTAGGAATAGCAGAAAATGGTAGTTCAGAAATTAATAACCCACCTTCACGAACAATTGACTTATATAGTTTTGCGTTCTCCCTCGGATATATGACATTTATTCCATTTGCTATAACTGCTATCGTTGGTTTGCCATGATACGCAACGCTGTGTACAGCGCTATCAACACCTCGGGCTAATCCCGATACTGTAACGAAATTCATTTGGGAAAGCTCGAGAGATAACTCGTACGCTAGCCTAATGCTATTAGCCGACGCATCTCGGCTCCCCACTACAGCCACGGTGCGTGTACTTTGGAGCAGTTCTTCGTTACCCAATACAGTGATGACGGGCGGGGGATCAAATACATTGGAGAGCATTTTCGGGTATTGCTTGTCGAATATGTCGATTATTCTTGCGCCAATGCGCCTACAAAATTCAATTTCCTTCTCAGCATCATATACTGAGCAAACAGTTGCTATATCCTTGCATGCGCCCTCATGCAAAGCCTCTAACACCTTTCCAGGGCTTTTATACAGCTCTAAAAGCTTCCTGAACATTACAGGCCCTACTCCGGGTGTTCGAGCTAATCTCAGACAATCAATCAATGTGCTTTTTTCGGTTATTGAGGCATCGTTCATGGTAGCCTATAGATAAATTGCTTAAATCTATACTATGATTTGAAATAAGCAAGTGTTCTGACATGAATAATGCACACTCTAAAGTATACACAAGCGAGAATCACCATTAACGTGGCGAGTAAATCCACAGAGATTGCATAATCAATATATAAGCATATAAACAGTTTTCACAATGCCCCATATAAGCCAGGCTAGCACTCAGCTAATACAGGAGCTTATACGTAAAGTGGGTAGATGTAGATCTGATAAAGAAAGTATTAGGAGAAGGTGAGGACATTTATGCCAAAAATAACGTTTTGGTAGAGTCATTAGATGAAGAAGAGGAGAGCCCGCTGATAGCTGGAGTGGAACAACTTAGAAAAGATAAAGAAAAAGAATCTGAAAGTACCGGCGAACCCTATGTACCAGATTCAGTTTTCCTAGTGGCGTCGTTTCTGATGATGGTTACAGAAACTTTCTCTACGTTTTTTACAATGGCAGTTATCCGCTATGCTATAAAACCCTCTATAGTACACCGCGTAACGCTTGCTTATTTTGCGATGTACGCGCTGCTCGCTATGGTGCTTCTCTTAGATTCCTACGCAGCTTTATCGAAGCATCGTAAAGACCTTGAGAAAGGCAAGATATCCGGCAAAGACACCCCCTCTGGCAATTCATCCTCTATGACCGTGGAGTGCTATCTTCCAGCCGGGCTTAAACCTGACTAAGATCAGAGACGCATTTACACCACCGAATCCGAAGGAATTACTCAAACAAGTGCTAACTACCCCCACCCACAAAGTAGTACACAAGGGCTTCTAAGCCCAAACAATAGCAATCAGCAGAATAATTGCAAAGCTTACCCTACAACACTATGTTTATGTCCACTCATATAAACACGGTGCAATCCGGCACACTCTATCTCTCCCTTAACGAGGATATACAAGACTTTACTCTTCTAAAATGCTAATGAAAATCAGCAGAAATACTCTCCTGTAAGACTGCCTGCAAAATTCATGCGACCACAGCGTAATAGTAAACCCTCTCTAGCTCTTATTATAGCACACACAATACCCAAACCCTATGCTTTAGTGGGCTAGAATGCAGCATATTATGGGCTTAGACTGAGTGAATATAGTCTACCATTTTTAGACTAGATGTTCATACTAATCCACTATTTCTCTTTTGCCTAGGTGCCCTACCTCAGTTATTATGCCTTCACGCTCCATTCTTTCTACTATATTCGCAGCTCTGTTATACCCGATGCGCAATTGTCGCTGCACATAACTAACCGACGTCTTTCTATCTCTTAGCACAACCGAAACTGCTTTTTCATACAAAGCATCATCCTTGCAATCGAAATTTTCTGTAGATATTTCATCCCCTACACTGCTATCTAAGACCCTAGCGATACCTTCTACATATCTGGGCTTGCACTGCATACGCAAATGATTAACAACGTCTTGAACTTCATTATCACTAACAAAAGCACCGTGAATGCGACGTATTTTACCCCCTGCAACCATGTATAGCATATCCCCCATCCCGAGCAGTTGCTCCGCACCTTGTTCTCCCAAAATTGTTCTGCTATCAACTCGCGAAGTTACAGAAAAGCTTATCCTAGTGGGAAAATTAGCCTTAATAACACCTGTAATAACATCTACAGAAGGCCTCTGTGTCGCCATAATAATGTGTATGCCTGCAGCCCTAGCCATTTGAGATAATCTCTGAATTGATGACTCTATCTCCTTGCCGGAAACTATCATCAAGTCTGCCATTTCGTCGACAATAACTACAATATATGGAAGAGTGATATTTTTGATCTTTTCCTGCTCAAAAATAGGTTCTCCTGAATCCTTATCGTAACCCGTCTGCACAGTACGCTTAAAAACTTCACCACAGCATGCCGCCTCAGCAATCTTCTCATTATACCCCGTAATGTTCCTCACACCTACTGCCGACATCAACCTGTAGCGTTCTTCCATCTCCGCTACCACCCACTTTAGCACTGCTACTGCTTTTTTCGCTTCAGTCACCACAGGAGTCAATAAGTGCGGAATATTATCGTAAACTGACAACTCCAATACTTTTGGGTCTATCATTATCATTCTACACTGATCAGGCGTGAGCCTATACAATAATGACAGGATCATGGTATTTATACCAACTGACTTTCCCGAACCCGTTGTGCCTGCGATTAACAGATGGGGCATTTTCGTCAAATCACCTACTACAGGCTCGCCATCTATACCCTTACCTAAAATGATCGGTAACTTCAGATCACGGTCCAAATATTCCTTGCTTTCTATCAGATCACGAAGCACCACCATCTTTCTATTGCGATTCGGCAATTCAATGCCCATAACATTTCTACCAGGAACAACTGAAATCCTGGTTGATAAAGCACTCATAGACCGCGCTATATCATCTGATAAGCCTATAATTCGTGAAGACTTAGTGCCTGCTGAAGGCTCAAATTCGTATAGAGTCACTACTGGTCCATAGCGAACATCTATGATCTTGCCATATACACCAAAATCTTTAAGAACCTCATATAACTCCTCAGATTCATTTTTACAACATGCGCTAACATCCACTTCATCCTGCGCATGCTCCCGCCTATTCTCTAATAGCTCTACATGAGGCAGCGTGAAATTTCGTACCTCCTCCTGGTTGTACGATGCATCATCATCTTCTTCATACCCCTCTTCTTCCTCATACTCTTCTTCTAGAGCATCGTCCCCATCTAGATCATCTTCTTTCCCAAGGTCATAATCTTCTTCATATGGTTCCGAAACATTGAGAGAAGAGGAACTGTTCTCCAACTCATACTTTTCATCCTCTTCTTTATCATCTATATCCCAATCGTCCTCGTCGTATTCTTCTTGACAAGGAACAACATCCTCATCTACTTCTCCTGCAATGTCTCCATCACCACAACGCGTTAAGGATGTTTCGTACCTAGGTTCATCATGAAGTGGACTATCTTCTACATCATCTTCACAGTCTTCTTCAAAAGAATCATCTAGTGCACAATCATCAAATTCCTCTTCCTCATCAAAAAACTCATCCTGGTCTTCCTCATATTGATCTTCGGTGGCACTATCTTTCTGCTCAGGAACACCATGGGACTTCTCCTCGTATCCATAATGCTCAGAAGGAGCAAACGTGTTAATGATCTTCTCATCTGCGTACTCTCTATGTTGCCCATGTTCTACTGCGATATGCTCCCGTACGTCATCATCTTGAACAACATTCAATGCATAACGAGATGTCCCCTCCTCGGCAGTATTTACACCATGCATGACATGGCTCGTCGGCACAGTAATCTCTGAAATATTATTGCTTTTATTTTCTTTAAGTCTGCCTGCACTCACCCTCAATCTCAAGCGAGATAGAAATTTGGCCAGAATCCTAGCAAAAAATACAGGCACTTGCCACCATATAGAACTAAAAATGCCTATAGAAGCTAATAAGATCAATGTAATTAAAGAAAAACTTTCAAATTTTTGCCCTACAAAACCCCCGTAATGAAACACGCTTATAGCTTTAAATGAAAACTTTGCCAGTATTCCCGCAATGCTAACAGTAACGAGACATAGAGCTGGGATGTATATCCTGCGCACAAATCTAGGCAGTTTTTGTAACCACGCCAACGTTAAAATCCCGGGCACAACGCCTGCCATCCCAAAGAGTTGCACGAGAATGTCACCGAGATACGCTCCTGCCGTTCCCATCAAATTGCTTACCTCTCCAGCAGCAGTGCCAATACATCCTGTAGAATTTAATGCAGAGTCACACGCGTTATACGTAATAACTGAAGCTTCAAGAAAAACAACTAAGGACAGCACCAAACAGAAGCGGAATAATCCTGCTATGTACTTCATTCGAATATCCCATCCACTTACCCAAAGTAGTAACGCAATGCATACCTAAAAAAGCTGATAGAAATCAAAAGTATCATTGGTGACAAATCCAGACCTGCAACGCTTGGAATGTACCTCTGAATCAAAGCAATAGCTGGCCTGGATAATCTTGATAACGCCACATACGCCCTATACACGAACTCATTATCCCTATTTACTACCCTCATAGCGATTAGCCACCCCAGTAGCACATATGCGATAAGCGCGAAATTATATGCACTCAACAATGTATCGATTAGGTAAGCTAGCGGATGCATAATTTATCCATCACCTCTTCTGTGGCAGAGCACACCATTATACAAGAATACACATTAATTAAAAATGGAATTTGCCTTTTTTGTTTCTGTGCTAGTCATTGGGAAATTAACTAATATTTCAACTTGAAGATACTGCGATTGTCATATAGAATGCTCCTAGGATCGATGCCGTTTTCTAGTGTTGGTTATTGTTGCTTTGTCATTGCTCGCTTCCGCTTTCTTTTCTGCAGCGGAAACAGCTTTTACTTCTGTAAGCCCTTCGTTCATTCACAAGTTAGTGGTAAGTGGTAATAGGAGAGCTAGAGTTGTGGATGCTCTTACTGCCAGGAAGGAACTTGTAATCAGCACACTGCTAATCGGAAATACCGTTGCCAACGTAGCTGCGTCTTCTGTTGCTACAGCTTGGTTAGTAGGGTTACTGGGCTCTGAAGGATTAGTGGTTTCTACTGTCACTGTCACGTGCCTGATTCTGTTATTTTCAGAAGTGCTCCCTAAGACGTACGCTCTTCAAAATCCAGAAAAGATCTCACTGCGTACCTCAGTCATTGTGCACGCATGCTTTTTACTGCTCTCTCCTATAGCAGTTTCTATCAGATACATAGTAGACTTTGTAGTAAGGATACTTGGAATGCGAGGAGAAAGGGAGATGATTTCTGCTGTAGATGCGATGAGAAACCTCATATTGCTGCATGAAAGTAAGGGGACAATGTTTCAACAAGATCTAGATATGCTTAGCAGTGTCCTTGACTTGGCAGAGACTGAGATATCTCAAGTAATGACGCATAGGAAAAATTTGTTTGCTCTCAATATAGATGAGGATGTGAGCGCCTTGATAAAGCAAATTCTTCAAAGCAGTCATAGTAGGATACCAATCTGGAAGGAGCGTGAAGAATCAATAATCGGAGTCATACATGTGAGAGACGTTACTGATCTTGTACGAGAGAAGAGTAATAACGTAACTAAGAGTGATATATATAGCATAATAAACAAACCTTGGTTCGTGCCAGATACTACACCTCTTAGTGTACAATTACACAATTTTCGCTACAAACGTAGGCATCTTGCTCTAGTGGTAGATGAATATGGAACCTTGCAAGGCGCTGTTACTCTTGAAGATATTCTTGAAGAGATAGTCGGAGATATCTCTGATGAGCACGACATAGTTCCTGAAAGCTTAATTACCTCTGTTAGCGAGAATGAGTTTCACATTGGCGGTGGCGCCCCTATTAGGGATGTAAATAGGCAACTTCGCTGGAATTTACCTGAAGAAGCTTCAACTTTAGCTGGGTTAATTCTGCATGATGTAGAGCGTATACCTGAAGAGGGAGAGGTGTTCCATCTACACGGGTTTTTGTTTAAAATCTTGAAAAAAAACGGAAACACGATTTCCTTGCTAAGCGTTACTACTTCTCACAAAAGCTCCGACGCTCAACAGCCACAGGGCTGAAATATACGCACAGGCACAGAAAACATCTCTCGCAATTATCAGTGTATTAGCATTCTTAATCTATGATAGAATGTCTACAGTTATATACGGTGTATCTTCTCACAAAAACTCCGTATACTAAGGATCCAAAAACTGAACATCTACGTAGTCAGAGAAAAAATAACACGTTCTAATTCAAAATTTATTATTGGTATGTGTACCACCTAGTTTCCCTGCTAAATATAGAATGTCTCTATCTACCGTGCACCTTTATAACTCCTTCTCATGTTCTTTATACACCATACCATCTCACTTGAGCTGTATGGGGTGCGGTGTTCCAACGCCTAACTGCTGCATCCAAACAAGACCGGCACCCGTGAAGAAAGCGGGACAATTCTGTAACTGAAAGAAGAAAAGTGCGTGAGATTATCGTATAAGACTACTTATGCTCACTGTGAGAAAAAATAACGCTACTTTCAATACCCATCTCTAATGCAAACATAGTCTATCTCTCAATGTTAATGAACAAGAACGTTATGGTGTTCCATGCAAAAACCCGTAAAAAAGCAGCAGGCTAACTCTGTGACTGACGAAGAAAGAAAAAGATACGCGAGCTTAGCTGTGAAGTTGCACTCAAAACTTCAAAAATGGTGTCTAATGATAGCAACGTACTGAATTCCATTCCTTGCATAGATATTATGTCAGACTGCTTACCCTAAAAAACGTCTGTTAGCAAAAAACCTGATACTTAAGATACCTATCTGATGCACAAATAGCCTCTCAGTGTTAAGGGAAAGGTCTATGCTACTACGCGCGACGTTATAAACCGCATTTTCTTTAGGTACATGCTTGTTTAAAATAGATCATACATTACGTTTGGCTGATGTTTGTTCTGTCACTCATGAAGCTTCTGCTTATAAGAAACCTGACATATATAACCATTAAAGCGCTGTAAACCCGTTATAGAAAACCTACTTATTAAACCTCAAGTATTAGCTAGTTGCAAAAACAAAACTTTATCTAATAGGTCAGTATCACGCATTTGAAAGTCAAAGCACCCAAGATGTTTGCGTAGCAGTTTACAGTACGGAAAGTATTTCAGGAGAAGACAATTCTGTGAAATACGTAATTTCCCAAACTTTCGTCTCTGTGTTATGCGCATACAAAAATAAAACCAGGGTTCTTTAAAAGTATTTGAAAACATGCAATCTTTACCTCTGATAAAAGTCCATTCACCCCTTCTCTCTGATAATATGTTGGCTGTTAAATAGAGATAACGCTGCCCTTTCCTGACTTACACACCCAAACTACATTTATCAAGAAATCGACGTATAGCATCTTTTGGATCAGCAGCCTCAGTCACAGCAGAGATAACAGCTATTCCACCAGCATTGCACCGCACAACATCATCAATGTTAGCGAGCGTAATACCGCCAATAGCCACCACCGAGCAAGAACTGCTCTTCACCCATTGCTTTAGAAGCTCCAACCCCTGCGCATGAAACTGCATGCTCTTAGATGTGGTGTCATATATAGGTCCAAGTGCAATATATGATGGCTTATAGAAGCTTGCACGTGCAAACTCATGGTAACAGTGTGTACTGATTCCTAGCCGTATTCCCGAACATGATATCCTATATAAGTCAGCAGTTTTTATATCTTCCTGCCCAAGATGTATTCCGTATGCATTGTATTTTAGCGCTAGCTCCCAATAATCATTCACTATAAATCTTACACCATAACTTGTTGCAATTTCAGAGCATAGCTTCACCATGCTTTCCACTTCGCTCACAGGCTTATCCTTTGCCCTAAGCTGCATAGTTCTTACACCACAGCTCGCAGCAAATTCAAACCAATGTGTATCGGGAACTATTAGGTAAAAACCAATATCATCCATACCTTGAAAGCAAAACTCACTGGTCCCATCCTTACCAGAATATATATGTGGGAAATGCTCTCGTATATCGGCACTTCTACTATTTAGCGGTTTCAGACCATTAAGCCCTCTTGTAGCGTGTATTCTAGCATGCACCAGACAGTCCAAGTGTCGATCTCTCTCGTTTATGCAACGTGTCCCTGCTCGTACATCACTAACAACATGATGATATGCATCAACAAATGCGCCTACTTCTGAATCCTTATCGCATCTATACTGAAACTGCAGTTCTTCTATGCCATCAAAATAATAATCTACGCAAACCCCCCCGGTTCGCGTAACGCTTAATGCATACACATCCTGTAACTCTCTAGCATAAATGTCCCGAAGCGCCTCTCCTATAGATCTTCTGCCATGTAATGCTAGTTTTCGTCCATCAACTACGTACATAACATGCTCGCAACACATATAAAACTATACTATATACCACGCCTGATACATAACCCTAAAGTAACACCTTTGTCTGCATTTCACATGTACGTACAGCTACCCTATAATATTCAGGCATGCTTAGTATGCTCTTACCGGTTCATCGCCCCGTAATAACATAACAAATTCCGTAGTGTATGCCCGATTAGCAAAATGCGTCTCCACCAATTTTATTATTCTTCCTATTAAAGAACTGAATTATTGTCGCCGCTGTCTCTTCTATGGACTTCTGTGTCACATCAATCAGCGGCCACTTGTTCTTCATACAAATTCTGTTGACTTCGCTTATCTCCTGCTCAACCTGCTCATAGCTTATATAGTTACAGTTGCTCTGATTCTTCATGGAAATAAGACGATTACGACGTATCTGTATTAAACGGTCTATATCTATAGTCAAACCAACAACAAGCTTATCAGCTAGGGCAGCAGAATCTATTGGCAGAATAATAGAATGCACAAACGGAATATTTACTACTTTATAGCCCCTATAAGCAAGATAGATGCTTGTGGGAGACTTTGAAGTTCTTGAAACCCCTACTATAATTATATCAGCATCGTCAATATCCCAAAGACTCTGACCATCATCATGCGCAATAGTATAATTTATCGCCTCTATTCTGTTAAAATACTCATCACTAAGCCGATGCGGATGAGCATTTGGATCCTTGGCAACGCTTAAGTAACAGGAAATCTCCCTGATGATATGCGACAGTATAGGAATACACCTAATATTATGAGCTTCAGCCTTTTTCTTGAGATATTCCCTAAGGCTATCATCAAGCACAGTATACATTATTAAGTTATTTCTCTTGCGATCAATGCTAGAGATTATTCTATCAACATGACTCCTGCTGCCAACCAAAGACCAAACAAACTCGTTTACTTCCAAAGACTTAAAATGCTCAACCGCTGCCCTTGCAACAGACACAACCGTCTCACACGTGGAATCCGAAACAAGGTGAAGATCAAGAACAGCCTTCTCACCCATGAAACACTCTTACTTAAAAACCAGACAGATACCAAAATGCACCTGAATAGGTGCTAACATAGCTAAGCCCTCTACGCCCGTGCAATTCACCCTACCCTAAAAAGGCTAACCATTCCACAAATAATACAGTTAAAATCTATATCTTCTCTTACGATACGTCTACAGATTTACAAGCACCGCACACAATATGTCCCTTAGAAACCGAACGCAAATCAGATTCGTCTACCTTTCCAAAACACTTTACACACTTAATATCCTCGCTAGGAACAATGTTATTATCTACTGCAACACGTTCATCAAAAACAAAACAGTCCCCCTCCCATAAGCTATCAGCCCCTTTTATAGACTGCAGATAATTCAAGATGCCCCCCTTAAGGTGATACACATTCTCAAATCCCAAGCTCTTAAGAAACGCAGTGGATTTCTCGCATCTTATCCCCCCGGTGCAGTACATAGCCACACCTACATCCTTGTCTTTGCCTTCAGCCCACTTTCTAGCCCAATCAGGAAACTCCCTAAAAGAAGTAGTTCCTGGATTTATAGAGTGCTTAAATCTACCAAACTTTATCTCATAGTCATTCCGGGTATCAATAACATGCATACCAGGCCTGGTTATGAGATCATTCCACGCTTTAGGTTCCACATATTCCCCCCTTATCGAAGAACAGTCAAAATCGTCGATGCCAAGCCTAACAACTTCTTTTTTTAAACGTACCTTCATTTTAGAAAAAGGCAGCCTATTAGAATAGCTTTCATGGTATTTCATATCGGCTAATCTATGGTCCAAATCTAAAAAAGAGAAAAACTCATTTATAGCATCACGCTCTCCAGAAATAGTCGCGTTTATACCTTGTTCCGCCAATATTACCGTTCCCTTTATGCCATGCTCCTGACAAAATTCCAGTATTACAGACCGCATGTCATAGTAATTATGCAAGTGGACAAAACGGTAAAAAGCCGCCACCACAAAGCCCATAGACATAAGCATATCTAAATTTCTATCTACGGTCCTATGCTATTCTAGAAGAAAAACATTGTCAATTTCTCACCATATAGCAACGCACTCACATTTCTAAGAACCCCCATTCCACGTACATATAGTCAAACCTCAAGAGAACAAACCTGCCATAACCTGTTTACAAAACCGCCCATACTTCTTAGCCCTCTACACAGAGCATAAACCATATCTCAAAACTGCAATCCCTTCACAACACCCGTAACATCGCTACTCAACATTACCTTTGATTTTGCCAGAACAATAAACAAGCCCCTGACCAATTGATCGCATACTTCAAACCTCATAGATCCTAAAAACATCTATGCACATGTACCTAATATAATCCCTGCAATTCATAGATCCATATGATCTCTACAGCTTAAAATATCTTTAAACGACCAGAGAGACCAGAAGTCACACACCCCCTCCCCACAACAGATTCAAGAAAAATTATCGAATTGAAAGATAATCATCAACTTACGATACAATAGGCATAGACTTACCTCTAAACCTACACAAAAAGCTCTTAGTATCACATGGCTTTTTCGACTCTGGTTGTACAACCAGAGGAACCAATACTGTATTCCCCCCGCACCTTATGTGTAGCTCGTTATTTATTACATCCCCTATATTCATCTCTGCAAATTCATAGCTCTCAGCCTCCAAAACCCTAACCCTGGAACCCTCAAGCATAAAATACATTTTAGGATATAAAGCCCGAATCCTGCGGCATATCACATCAGCCGCTTCCCCAAAATCTATTCGAAATTCTTCTAACTTATTAGCAATTGTAACCCCTGATTCATCCTGCTTAATAGGTTGAATACTCTCTATACTATCCAATACTTTCAGGAGCATCCTACTCCCCATTACAGAAAGCCTTCTACTAAGATCTAATATATTCTCCTTCTCACCTATTTCTGTAACTTCCTGAAGATATACATCTCCCGCATCCATAAATTCATTAATCTGCATAATAGTCACCCCAGTGACCGTATCCCCTGATAAAATAGCATACTGCATAGGCGCAGCTCCACGCCATCTAGGTAGTAATGAAGGATGTATATTTACACACCCCATTCGAGACGCAGTCAATGTCCACTTAGGTAACATAAGCCCGTACGAAACCACCACTATAACGTCGGGCGCATACTCAGCCATTACGCTTTCTTCTCCTTCAGCCCTAAGTGACACAGGACTTCTCACGGGAATACCCTTCCCTTCAGCACAAATATGAACAGGAGTCTTCGTTAACGCGTACCCACGCCCCGCGGGCTTAGGAGCTTTTGTATATACTGCAACAACATCATAGGAATCAGCAGCGACTAGAGCCTCAAAAGCTGGAAGCGAGAACTCCGAAGACCCCATAAACACCACCTTCATGGCACCCCCAACAAAACGTTCTACCACTCACTCAGCCAAACGACTAATAAGGATATCTTCCCCCACACATTCAAGAACCTGTCTACATGACAAACACGCCAGACAAAGCGTGGGGCTGGTAGGATTTGAACCTACGGCCCACTCGTTATGAGCGAGTCGCTCTAACCACTGAGCTACAGCCCCTCAGACCTCATTGTATTACACAGACGAATAATTTACAACGAGTTTTACTCACAAGTATACACAGAACAGCAACTTGAACGCATACAGCAGTACCCACACTGAAATTCAAGAATCCCCAAGCGGAACACGCCAATCCAAGCAACCTACCGCATACCCTTGAGCAATATTACAAAAATTTAGGAAAACCTATCACCAATACACTATCAACAGCTCTTAAAGTCCCAACCCATACTGCCAATTCTCCAACTAACAAAAACACCTACCATACCCAGCGGGAAAAAGTACCACATCCTAACTAACCCCTCACCCAGAAACGAAAAGGGAAACACAATCAGAATCTAAGCAGATACTTAACTTAATTCAGAAATGAACAGTCACCAATACCTGACATCTGACTAACAAATACCTCATCCTCACTCAAAGGTACAACCGGTGACTCTAGCGCGCAGGCTATAACTTCACCCACACTAGAAACAAGCACAAGCTCCAGGGATTGCTTAACACTCTCGGGAAGCTCCGCAAAATCCTTTTCATTCTTAATAGGAAGAATAACAGTTGTCACACCCCCACGCATTGCAGCCAACAATTTCTCCTTCAATCCACCTATAGGCAGCACCCTACCCCGAAGAGTCACCTCTCCAGTCATTGCCACCGAGTTCTTCACAGGAATACCAGTCATGAGCGACACAATAGAAATGCACATAGCTATACCCGCAGATGGACCATCTTTCGGTATCGCTCCCTCAGGAACATGCACATGTATATCCTTGCTCTGAAAATCCTTAGATTTAATCCCGAACTCAAAACACCGAGAACGCACATAGCTATACGCAGCCTTTACTGACTCTTGCATAACCTCCCCAAGCTTACCAGTGCATTTTATACCACCCCTACCGGGCATCATCACCGATTCTATGGTTAAGAGATCCCCACCTGTCTCCGTATATGCAAGCCCTGTAACAACCCCCACCATACTGCTTTTCTCTTTAATGCCATAGTCGTACTTGCGCACACCTACATACTTATCCACATTCTCAGGCGTCACAAACACGCTTTTCACATCCTTATTAGTGAGAATTTCCTTCACAGCTCCCCGCATCAATGAAGACAATTCTCTCCTTAAGCCTCTAACACCACTCTCCCTAGTGTAAAACCTAATTAAATCACAAATCGCTTCAGCAGAAATATCCCACTCCTTCTCTCGTAAACCATGCTCCTTACGCAAACCAGGAATAAGATGAACCTTGGCAATCTGAAGCTTCTCCTCCTCAGTATATCCTGAAAGCTGGATTATCTCCATCCTATCCAGCAAAGGCTTCTGAAAATTGAGATTGTTTGCAGTCGCAACAAACATAACATTCGAAAGGTCAAACTCCACCTCTAGATAATTATCGACGAAATGCTTGTTGTGCTCAGGATCCAACACTTCCAATAGAGCCGCAACCGGATCACCCCTATAATCCGACCCCACTTTATCTATTTCATCTAACAAGAATAACGGATTACAAGTCTTAGCACGCTTCATCTGCTTTATTATCTTCCCAGGCATAGCACCTACATAAGTACGCCTGTGTCCTCGTATCTCTGACTCATCATGAACACCACCTAATGACACGCGCACAAACTCGCGCCCCGTCGCTTCCGCTATAGACTTAGCCAGTGAAGTTTTCCCCACACCAGGAGGCCCCACAAAACACAAAACTGAACCCTTAGGCTTCTTCACCCTCTTCAAAACAGCTAAAAACTCCAGCACCCTCTCCTTAACCTTATCCATGCCAAAGTGGTTGTTATCAAGGATCTTCGCAGAGCTGGTCATATCTATTTTGCCGCTCTTAAACCTCCCCCAAGGCAAATCAAGCAACCATTGCATATAACCAGAAATAATATTAGCCTCGGGAGACATTAAATTCATTTTCCTGTAGCGCTTCAGATCACTCAAAGCACGCTCCCTAGCCTCCTCTGACAGCGGAGTGGCATTTATCCTTTTTTCAAATTCACTAGCAGAATCACTATCACAGCATGAACCATCACTCTCCTCCAATTCACGCTGAATAGCCTTCAATTGCTCATTCAAATAATACACTTTATGAGTAGCCTCTACCTGAGACCGCACCCTATCATCTATCTTTTTCTGAGCATTCAAAACCCCTATCTCCAGCTTTATCATGCCGAAGACCAAGTCAAGACGCTTGACTACACAAAACTCCTCAATAACCTTCTGCTTATCTTCTATACTAACCGCAAGATGAGAAGCCACAACATCAGACAAATGCCCCAATTTCTTGATCTCATACGTAGAGGCAACAACTTCCGACTGCATCTTCTTACTAAGCTTGTTCCATACATCAAACTCACGCAGAACCGACCTTCTTAGCGCCTCGACCCTACTATCTATCTCAACGTCTTCATCATCCTCAATAATTTCAACGCTTGCGCTTAAAAAATCTCCCTCATCTACTAGATTTAAAACCTTAGCCCTACTTTCACCCTTTATTAAAACTTTCAATACACCATCAGGCAACCGTAACAACTGTACTACATCAGCTACTACGCCCACAGTATACAAATCATCACTACCCGGATTGTCAACAGAACCATCAATCTGCGTCAATAGCAGAATCTTACATCCATCCGTCTTCGCAGTATACTCGAGCGCACTAACAGACTTTCCGCGCCCAACCGAGAGAGGCACAATAACCCGAGGGAATACAACCGTGTCCCTCAGCATCAAGACGGGAAGTAACACAACCTTACTTTCTTCCATAAAGATTCCCCTTCCTAGCATCTTCAAAACAGTTCTTGCCTAGAACCAAGTTCTCCACCATCTCCTTATTTACCGAGACTTCCCCCCCATGCGCACATCCCTGCGGATCAAACATAAAGTCAAGCAATAACGACTCCATTATAGCCCTGAGACCACGAGCCCCAGTATTACGATCAACGGCCTTCCTAGCGATAGCCATCAACGCATCTTCATCAAACTTCAACTCCAAATTATCCATCTCAAATAATTTAGCGTACTGCTTCACCAAAGAATTCTTCGGCTCCACTAATACTCGAAAAAGCGTATTCTCGTCCAACTTACCTAATGAAGTAATAACGGGAATCCTACCTATAAACTCCGGAATAAGTCCAAATTTAACCAAATCCTCAGGCTCTGCATAGGATAAAACATCCTTCGTCGGACTCACCATACTTTGCACGTTCGCCTCAAACCCCATTGAGCTCCCACGATTACGAGCCTCTATGATTTTCTCAAGCCCATCAAACGCACCACCAAAAATAAACAAGATGTTATCAGTACTTATTTGTATAAACTCCTGATGAGGATGCTTCCTACCACCCTGCGGAGGAACAGACGATACCGTTCCCTCTATTACCTTTAATAGAGCTTGCTGCACCCCTTCCCCCGATACATCTCTGGTAATCGATGCATTCTCGGACTTCCTAGATATCTTATCAACTTCATCTATATAGATTATACCACGCTGCGCAGCTTCAACATTAAAATTTGCCGCCTGCAATAACTTAAGCAAGATGTTCTCCACATCTTCACCAACATATCCAGCTTCCGTCAGTGTAGTAGCATCAGCCATAGCGAACGGTACCTGCAATACCCTCGCCAAAGTCCGCGCAAGTAAAGTCTTCCCTGACCCAGTAGGACCTATAAGCAAAACGTTCGACTTTGATATCTCAACTTCACTAATAACCCCAGAGTTCCTCAAACGTTTGTAGTGATTATATACAGCAACAGACAAAACCTTCTTCGAATGCTCCTGACCTATCACATACTCGTCCAAGACCTCTTTAATCTCCCGTGGCTTTAGATCGAATCTACCTTGCTTAGCAGGAAGACTCTCCTCCTGCAATATACCACCACATAATTCAACACACTCATTACAAATGTACGCCTCAGGACCGGCTATTAGCTTCTTTACTTCACTATGCAACTTACCGCAAAACGAACAACTATAAGCGCCTTTCTTCGTTTCAGACATTTACCTTCCTACTACTTTTCCTCAATACGCTTTTCTATCACCTTATCTATAATACCGAAATCCCGCGCCCTTTCGGCTACCATGAAATTATCCCTCTCCATACTACTCTCTATCTCTTCCAAAGATTTACCAGTATGCCGAACGAAAATTTCATTTAGCCTACGTTTTATCTCCAATATCTCTCTAGCGTGTATCTCTATATCAGTAGCTTGTCCACGAAAACCACCAGATGGCTGATGAATCATAACTCTAGAATTCGGAAGCGCACAACGCATCCCTGGCGCCCCCGCACACAACAAAAGAGACCCCATAGATGCCGCTTGCCCCAAACAAAGCGTAGCAACATTCGGCTTTATATACTGCATAGTATCATATATAGATAGCCCAGCAGTAACCACCCCACCTGGCGAATTTATATACATTGATATATCCTTCTCAGGATCTTCAGCTTCCAGAAATACTAACTGCGCAACTATGAGACTTGCCATCTCATCTTCGATAGGCCCCGTAACGAATATAATCCTCTCTTTCAGCAATCTAGAATAGATATCATACGCCCGCTCGCCCCTACCAGTCTGCTCAACTACCATCGGAACCAAGTTCATAGACTACCCCTCAAATCCCATACACAAACCTAAAGACAAGCTTCAAACTATTACCTACATACCCTCAAAAAGCGATTTAAGCTCCCCCGCAGACATACTTTGCTTATCCTTCTTAGCCCTGGAAATTATATACCTGACCACCTTATCTTCAAGGACTTTTCCCTTCACGTACTCCCTAAAATCCTCTCTATTCTTAAAAAGCTTCAGCACATCTTCCATACTTCTTCCATAAGCAGAGTAGTTTACCCTAATAAAAGACAAAATATCACTAGCCTCGACAGCAACCCCAGCATCATTAGCCACCTTCATAAGCAACATACCAAGCTTTACACGCCGCTCGGCTTCCCCAGTCAAAGCCTCAGTATCATTCAGATCCCCTTCCCTTAGCTCACGACGCATCCTACCAAGCTCCTGAGCAACGATATATTCAGGAACATCCACACTGTATGACGCATCTAAATACTCAAGCAGCTCTTTCTGAGCTACCACACTACCCATATCCGCAAAACGACGATTGAGACCATCCGTAGCAAACTTCACCATATCTTCTACATTCCCAAAGCCGCACTTGCTCGCCAATGTCTCCCTGTCGCTTATCTTATCCCTTACACTAATCTTCTCTACCGTCACATACATGTCTACTTCCTTCCCCGCAAAGTGCTTAGCCATATAATCGACGGGAAACTCCAAGTTAAATTCCTTAGATTCACCCTTCTTCATTCCAACAATTTGCTTCTCAAACTGCTCTAGCAATTGTCCCTTCCCTAAAACAAAAGTGAATCCCTGTGCGCTTCCTCCCCTCAGCGCCTTTCCCTTAAACGTGCTACGATAACTTATTGTCACCCGATCACCGTCTGAAGCCCCACGAGATCCATCATCGACATCAACAAAGCTCGGATAGTTTGCCTTGAGATCCTCCAAAAACTCATCAACATCCTCTTGCGAAATATTTACCTCAACCTCCTTCAGAGTAATACTATCAACATCAATAGCTGGAACCTCCGGCATTATCTCAAACCTCAGCTCATAGACCAAATCCCCATCGTTTTCGCTATTCGAACAAACCTTAGGATAAGCCTTGATTTCCACATCGGAAGTCACTATACCCCCGAAGTCACCCTCCTTCAGAAACTGAGAAGAAATATCATCAATAACCTGCGCTACTACTTCACCCGCAATACTATCCCCATACATTCTGCGCACAAATTCCGGAGAAACTTTACCCTTCCTAAAACCATCCATACGCGCTGTAGCCGCAATCCCCTGAAGTTTCTCAGTTACCCTTTCTTCTACGTACTCGTTTTTGACAGCAAACTCATACCCACGCTTTAGCCGCTCCTTGAGAACCTCTCTGACACAATAGAACTGCTGCATAAAAACACTCCTCTTACACTCCAAGCACACAGGAGTGCGGATAGAGGGACTTGAACCCCCACGAGCATAACTCACTAGGACCTAAACCTAGCACGTCTACCAATTCCGCCATATCCGCACAAGCAACCAAGGCACACAGCCAAACACAAAACATAGATAGTATGGCTCCGTTCCGAAATAAACAAAACCCTGCAGAATCTATGAAAAAACAGCCGCGCTTAAGGCAACCTCCGCCACTAAGCACACTCAGTAAAAGCACTGAGTGGTTCCGGCGTGATTCGAACACGCGACACACTGATTAAGAGTCAGGCGCTCTACCACTGAGCTACGGAACCACCACCTCAGACGCGAATCACCGTTAGACAACTTGAGCATCGCGCCGTTTCAACCCCTGTTGATACTACTATACATTTGATATGTCAATAATAAGATCGCTAGCACCTAAACTTGAGATTGCTAGTACCTCAAGTTTGACCATCAGGCTTATTTCTTGACTATGAAACTGATTTGTTTATAATGCGGACCGCTTTGTCTCGGTTGTCTTGGCGTCTGGCTTTGTTTCAACTAGCCATTGAGTTCTGCCTATAGCTTTTGCTTTTTTAGGAGTGGTCGTCATGAGATTCTATAAAGTTTTGTTTTTGTTTCTGGTAGTACTTGTGCTGCAGGGATGCGGGGGATTGTTCTCGAAAGAAGAACGCAGAATAAGGAGTCCTTGTGTTAGAGCAGGAAGTGGGCATGAATGCGAACGTCATCCAGTAAATAAGTGGTTGCTCAGATAGTATTCCATAGTTTGTGCTGCCTAGGAATTTTCATAGGCAGTGTAGGCTGGGGTGCAGCTCGCACTTTTTTGATATGTAATTTGGAGTTTCTCTTGCGGGCATGTTGTGAGATTGTAGCCACGTGGTTTGGGTGTGGAAGATCACCTGTAGCTCCTGGTACTGTAGGCAGCGCTGCTGCGCTATTGTTTTTTCCTTTTGCCATTACAAGCTTCACGGTGGGTTTTGTGCTTTTTTCTGTTCTTATGGTGCTGGGAATATTTGCTGTAACGCAGTATCTTAAATGCCATCCAGAGGTTAGTGACCCTAAAGAAGTCGTGGTGGATGAGGTATGTGGGCAGCTCTTGGTCTTTGTAATCATTGCCGCTTTAGTACAGAGTGGCTCTATATGCTTGAGATCTACTGACGGGTCATTGTGGTTTATGTTATTAACGGGATTTGTCACATTTCGCGTTTTCGATATTGTAAAACCATGGCCTATCTGTTTTGTTGACAAGAACATAAAGGGGGCGTTAGGAGTAATGTTAGATGATACGGCTGCTGCAATGCCCGCTGCTGTGGTTACTCTTGCCGTAATGAGCGTGGTTGTGATGTAGCACTCACGTATAGTTAAGTAGGGGGAATAATTAAATGCACCTTTCTTCTTTAGCATCAGAGAATCTGAAAGAATACATGTTGTATGCGGTCAAAATGTCTGAATGGTCGTCAATGGAGGTAGGCAACTTGGTGCTGGCGATAAATGGACGTGCCGATTCTTTATTTAATTATGTTTTCTGTCGGGATGGAAGCTTAGAAGAGTCAGAACGTTCAGCAAAAGAAGTATTGCACTATCTGCATAGAGATGGAATCGACGCAACCTGGGTGATGGATTCATACATGAAGACTTGGAGAGGTCTTACGGATAAATTAGGGCTTTTCAATCCTACTTCCACCCGGAAGGTTTACAAAAAGATTCCAAAAGTCTATAGCTTTGTTAGAAAACACCCTAATCTCGTATTAGATCTCGTCGATACACAGGAGGCCTTAGTAGAGTTGGATCATCTGGCAGCAAAAATTTTCTGTTGCAAGGCGGATGATCTGATAATACTGTTGAGGGGAATGATAAAAAAAGAACCGTCACGCCTGAGATTCTTCATAGTCAAGTTGTTTAACAAAGTAGTTGGGCTATGTGGCATGTATGTCCACGAGAATGTTGTTGGAATGTATAGCGACGGCGTATTGCCTGAGTATAGAAATATGGGAATTGCAAGCGAGATGGTACAGTGCAGAATGCAAATGGCGGTAGAACTCTTTGGGTGCGAGCATGCTGTAGCTCAGTGCGTAGCACAATCAGTAAGTTTATATGAAAGACTGGGCTTTAGAGCTACTGGTAACCTGTACCTTTATCCTTCCCCTGCGGCATAGGAGGTGAACTTGTAAAAGTGAATATGGAGAGATTGTGAAGGAAAGTTAGGGAATGTTTACGTATATAGCCCCTTATATTTTAGTTTTTCTCCTAGCGGTTTTTGCTATTTTCTCTTTTTATGCTAGTTTAAGCATGAATGACTTAAAACATAACAATAACCTACTTGCAAGTTTAATACTGTCATTAGGTGATGGATTTTATCTCTGGGATGAAAAGAAGAGAGTTGAGCGTTTTTCTCCTAACCTACATATACTTCTGAATAGCGTTTTTTGCTCTTTCAACGAGCTTGCAAACTTTTTCGAAGAATCTGATCAACTAAGAAAAAACTTCTCCGAAGCACGGAGAATAAACAAGTCTTTCGCGATAGATCTCAAGGGAAGAGATTCAGAAATCTATTGTTTTTGTCATGGACAAAGTATCGTCGACGACCAAGACAGAATTGTGGGGGTTTTATTGTGGATTCAGAACGTTACAGGTGGAAGGTCTCTAATATCGAATTTGAAGAAGGAAAACGCGAGACTGTCACGAAGTTTAGCCGATTATAGCGACATGGTAAATGCGCTACCTTATCCCATTTGGAAGAGAAATCCTAGCTCTGATATGGAGATACACAATCCATTTTATGTCAAATTAATGAAAGACAATAAGAACGGTGATATCTTTACCAGACAACATGCACCTGCTACACACAAGGATTCTGAAAATACTGCTCTTAAGGAGAAGATCTTCATGATAGTAGACAACGAAAGACGTTTATATTCGTTGACCGAAATATCAACAGAAACAGGGGATTTTATTGGATACGGGCAAGATATAACTCAGAGCTGGCAGCTGATGGAAGAAATAAAGGGATATACTCAAATGCAGAAGAACATCCTACGCAGTTTGCCTTGCGCTGCGGCGATATACGGAAGTGATGGTAGATTGCTGTTCTTTAATGGCCACTTCAGTAAGTTTTGGCAACTTGAGCACTTACGCACTGACAAGGGTGCCACTTATTCCGACATAATACGAAAAATATACGAAAGTCGTAAGTTCATAGACGATACAGCATTTGAGTTACTTAAAAAGCAGCAGTACGAACTCTTCGGTAAGCTCTCAGAACCATATCACGACACCCTGACTCTAAAAAGCGGAGTACTGGAGATTTCAGTTGTCCCTAACCACAGACAAGAGCTTCTTTTTCTGTACAGTCACAATCAGCTAAAACAGTCTAAGAATTAATCCTGAGTAATTTTTCTCAATGCATGGCAAGCAACCATCTACACTAAAAAAGAACGGTGTTGCTACTCTTCCTCCCTTTCAGATGCCCAACACATCTGTATAGCCTCCAAAACACCCTCGTTGCAACCACCATCATCAGAAAACCCAGGCAACGCAATAACCATATCCCTAAGCTCAGTAAACCTCAGGGCAAAGATATCTTGCTCAGGATATAGCTCTTTTAATAAGCACACGATATCTTCAGTATCATTCCACTTCACAGCCATAACACACTTACAGAAACAACTCGAATATATAATAATTATCTATGCTATAAAACATAAACCTTACTTTTTAGCTGGTAGATCTTAAACACAGACTGTGTAATGCATTGAAAGCGTGCGTTGTGCTTACAGAGGCAGGAAACTGGAGGGTGCTATAGTAGCTGCACTCTCACACGTCTAAACTTCTATTCGGGAAATATATAATAAACCCTACCAGTATACGCCACGTGATGCACCTTAAAAGAAAAGACGGATATTATAACTCCGAGAAAGATCTATAGAATTTTCACCTGGTATTTGTGCTTATTTCAAAAAGCTAATCTCATGCCTAATTCACCGCCAACATACCCCATATCAAAGCTAGCTATAGCAGTGTCCTTAGCATGTTCCACTAGACTAGTATCATCAGCTAAATGCCGCAATGGAAGATCATCATAAACACCATCTCCTATAACATGATGGTAAAAACCACCAAGAAAAGCTGAGACTCCCGACAAAATCTGGTAGCTAAACCCCACCTTTAATCTATACGCAAATTTATGCGTGATATGTTTATCTACCACCTCTACTAAATTACTACCAAAACCCATACACGCATACGCTGATATGCCCTGCATCCTCTTAACATTATGGTCATAGCAGGCATTAACCATTACAGAGGTTACTGTTATGGAGTTTGTTTCTATAGTTCTGCCATATCCTGTAGCCATTGCTAGAATTCCTGAAAGTGCTTCTTTCTCCTCTGGAGTCAGTCGTCCCCTTATATGATTCACCATATCTACAACGTTAGCAACTCTTCCCCCCGTTCCTTCTAACGTCCAAATGGAGAATTCTCTTATAGCCCCTTTTAGAAAGGCATAAAGACCGCCCATATCTCGTCCTTTATCACTATCCTGACACGCAGCTTTTACCTGGCTTCCATGCGCAGCTTCTCCTCCTATTCTCGCCTTATAACAAATCTTCTTATTAATATCAGGACGCTGAGTAGCAAGCCCCTTGGCAAAAGCTAATATCTCCTCTTCCCTGACATTGGATAATTCTGATTTTAACTTCCCATCAGGATCCCTTAGCACAAAATACGGCAACACTTTGGGTGGCATAAATACATATACTGCTGCATCGTGTATCTCACTACCTGAATCATGACTAACTCTCGCTCTGAATTTCTCATGCCCAACTTCAATTTCTATCCTACCGCCTTTAATCTTATATCCGAGACTTCCCTCCCAAGACGTAAGAGCATTACTTTCAAACTCTACACTCGGATTCGGTGCACTCCAGTCAACTCCTCCTCCCTGTGCCTTGACATCCTGCCCCTTAATCTTTAGATACGGCATTACAAGTGCAGACCTTTCATCTCCACTTATGTAAAAATCTCTGACTTTGCTAAAAGCTGGAGCATAATCCAAGGCTACATAGAACTTTTTGGGCTCAACAGCTCTGTCACTCACCGCCTGTGCATCTTCACCCATAATCAACATCAATAGTATCGCCAAGGCTATACATAATACTCGCTTATAAGCACAGCGTAACATCGTGTTTTCCACGTACTCCCCGCAGTTTCTACCAACAACGTGCTTCATGTCATTTCCCAAAGCAAACACTGCAGCAATACACACCATACTCAAATCAACTAGAACAATAGCTACTTTCACCAGTTTGGTAATACTTATGAAATACACAAAGATCTCATAGAGTTACTGTATGCTATTACCTTGGAATACGCATACTTTGCTCAAAGTCCAGTAGTAGAAAACTATGCATGATCAAAGTTCTCGCATAAGCAGCTATCCCTAATAAGTTGAAAGGTTACACACAAATGAGCATTTTACTACTTAGATATATACCTATATCACAAGTTGCATGGATGCCATTAATAACTGCTTAATACGATATATCTACCCTGCCGGGTTTATACGTGAGATACAAACCACATACTTGCATATTTGAGAGTAAAATTACCACAGCTACAAATTACTGGGTTCTGTACTTTGGGTGAGAACGACGTGTGATACGTGCATAATGCTTTTGCACACGTAGGGGGATAAGTACTAAGCTGTTTTTTAGTGATACATACCAGAAATGGTGAAAAGGAAGCATGTAAATTCAGGAAATCCATTGGATTGTGTAAATTCGCAGAGGCGCATTTGAGTATGATTGGAGTTACAAGTGTAGATAGTACACAGATCTGCATCTTGAATAGGAGATGATTTTTGCACATCGCGTGATTACGACTTTGCTAACTTAAGCAGTGATAGATAGTAAGGCATGTAATATTCTAAATGTAAGCTTTAGTATTTTCCGCCAGCGCTACGCTGTACTATTTAAT
>NZ_JAHLEX010000010.1 GCF_023476575.1 Anaplasma phagocytophilum
TGCTAATAACGAAGGGTTCTTTACGACAATTTAGTGCACAGCTACAAGAACATGCGAAGGAAACATGGTATAAATTAGCTCAGTTCAACCATAACTACAGCGCAGTATACAAGACAAACATAATCTAAGGCATAAATGTCACAGAAGATCATACGGGGTCGCATGCTGTGTAGATTAGAATTATTAGAACTCTAGTATAGGATCTATTTCTCCCACAATGTGAAACAATCTAGCTCTGCCTTTTTGCTGTGTACATAGACCAAAAAAACTTTCCATAATTTTAGATTATTTGCGCACTAGAAAAACTTATACACAAAAGCCTATGTCCAGCATTATCTAGAAAATTCGTGCGGGCATTGGGACTTGACAATATGTGGCACAAACTGTAGCTTGATAGCGTATTGGCGCTAGTAAATTTGTTAGGTAAAGCGATGAAAAGAACTTTTCAGCCAAGTAGGATTGTGAGAAAACGCAGACATGGTTTTCGCGCAAGGATGTCTACTAAATGGGGAAGGAGAATCTTAAATAGACGCCGTGCTCAAGGTCGGAGCATTCTGTGCGCCTAAATGGTCTTGTTACTCTCAAAAAAAGGAAGGAGTTTGCTCGTGCTAGGTTGCATGGGCGTACTGTTAAGAGTGGTGGTTTGCTGCTACAAGCTGTTGATGATCCTGATTCGGGGTCTCCAAACTGCAAGAGCGTGCGAGTTGGTTTTACTGTAAGTAAAAAGTCTGGAAACGCTGTAGTGCGTAATAGAATAAAGCGTAGGCTTCGCGTTGCAGCGCAGAACGTGATAGCTCAAAGTGCGCGTAAGGGATTTTACTATATCTTAATTAGTAGTCGCCGCTTGGCGGATGCTAAGATGGAGGAACTACTATATAGTTTAATCACTTGTCTTAGGAGGCTGGGTTTGCATTTATAAGTCACTTTTTTCATCGTTATTATTGTAGGCTATGTACTTTTTGAAGTTGTTTTTGGCCTTTCCGGCAGTTTTCCTTTTGCTATTTTCTGGCTTTAGGCTTTCTTTCTCATCGAGGTGGTTGCAATTACGTAGTTTTACTGATGCTATATCATGTTTGCTGAAGAATCGAGATGCTGAGTTTTCTTCAATGGCAGCACTGTGTGCGATTGTGGGCGGAAATCTTGGAGTAGGTAACTTATCTGGCACCGCTGTTGCTCTGAGATCTGGAGGTCCTGGCTTCATAGTATGGATGGTATTTATCATAATACTCACATCAATCATAAAATATGTAACTTGCTATATTAGCATATGCACACGGGAGGTAAGGAATGGTAGGGTGTTTGGAGGGCCGATTGTGTATTCACAGCACGCTTTCAAGACAAAGTGGGCTTCCCTTGTAGTAGCCATCATAACGATGGTTTGTGCCATAACCGTAGGAAACCTGGTGCAGGTAAATTCCTTATCAATTTCAATGCATCTTATAGGTCAATCACCGCTAAGCGCTGGCATAGTCATGGCTGTGGTGCTGTTCATAGTAACAAATTTGGGCTTGCTCGGCAGAATAGTATCCAAAGTGGTCCCTGCGATGACTCTATTCTATATTGTGTTAGCTGGGTTAACGCTCGGCAAGTTTGGTAGCAATATCATACCATCATTGAAGCTAATACTCGAAAGCGCATTGAGTCTGAGTAGTCTTCGTGATGGGGCTATATTGGCTTTGGTCGCAGAAACTTTTACAATAATTCAAGTAGGGGCTCTACGGGGAATATTTGCCACAGATATAGGTTTAGGGCTAGAGGGAACTGTACACTCAATGGTGGTAAGCAAGAACGTAACTGACAGCAACTTCGCTACGCAGCAGAGTTTGGTTTCAATTATTTCTCCGTTTATCGTTGCCTTAGTAACGTTCATAACGACGCTAGTCCTCCTGACTACTGAAGTATGGACGGATCTCGGTTTAGAAAGCACCAACATGTGTTTTGCGGCTTTCACTAGCGCTTTTGGAAGGTACTATACAGAGTATGCGTTGATTGCGTTAGTGTTCTGTTTCTCGCTCACAACTATCCTTACCTGGTTTATCTGCTCCAAGGAGGTGCTGGCTTACGTTTCCCATAATAACCGTTTTATGGAGAAGTGCTGGTCTGCTTTGTTTTTTTTGGTTATTCCTCTAGGCTCTTTGGGAGGAGTAAGACAATTGTGGGATATTGCTGATGTATCTATATCCATATCCATAATAATAAATATACTTGGTATATTGCTTCTGCTGAATCGTTATAAGAAAGAGATGTTCTCAGCTTTGAGCAAGGATTCGAGTAAAGAGTAGCAGTTAGCAGTTAGCAGTTAGCAGTTAGCAGTTAGCAGTTAGCAGTTAGCAGTTAGCAGTTAGCAGTTAGCAGTTAGCAGTTAGCAGTTAGCAGTTAGCAGTTAGCAGTTAGCAGTCTAACTTCCTGAATATTTGCTCTTGTCAACAACATAATCTTAAAAATCACTTTTTATTAGACCGCAGGTGATAACACACTTTCGCAACCGTGCCTACCTAATTACTGCTCCATAGGTTGAACTCTTTGCATTTTTGTGCCAAGGCCGTCGTTTTATTGATTTTTCCACATAAACAGAAGCTTCATTTATCCATATGTAGTGAATTCCGTAATCACGTATATCCTGCAACCCTATGTGCTTTATATCGCTACACTCTTCTGGATAAGTAGTTTGTGCATTGCATATAACTAGATCCATATTCTTACAGTGTGCTATAAGAAAACTACTGTCACTGGTTATAAGTACGCGATCCTTATATGTACATCCCCCTTCCTCACATACTAGAATTTTATCTTGGAAAAACTCCCCCTGTTTCACGATTCTGCCTTGGCCGTTATCTCTGGCCCATTGCGTATACTTAAAACCTCTAATATCGCCATTTCGCATAACAAAATGCAAATTTGCATCTCTTCCCTTCACTACAACAGCAGTATCATCACAAATAATATCAGGAGTCTTATAGGTAATGGCCGATAAGGCACCTAAAACAGTAAAAATCACTCCGCCAAAAATGCGTAGATAACCCGTGCATAGCGCCGCGATAAGTAGTCCAAGTGTTACAAGTAAGACAGAACTACTAGGTATGGAACAAAAAGAGGTAAACAGTTCCGTAAGCGCCGTACAATGAGCAATGTATAGTAAAAAACTTACTGCCCATTCCAACAAAAAAGCAATAATCGGGGAGAAAAATGTATCACACGTTACGAGGTATAACACACCTAACGGTATCACCACAAACGTTGCTGTAGGCACAGCTACAACATTTGCTAGCACACCAGCAATAGAAAATTCATGAAAATGATAAATCACATAAGGTGCGGTAGCTAAACTTGCAATAAGAGAAACTGTCGCGGTCGCAAGCAAGTACCTCAGTATATTATTAGCTACAATCATACTGCAAGATATATTCCCGAAAGAAACTAGAGATATAACCGCAGCGAACGACATTTGAAAACTGGGGGAAAGAATAGCCTCCGGAGTGGCAAGCAATATGATGGATGCCGCAACAGATAAAGATCTCATACTGTTATGACGCCTGTCCATGATGATGCCACAAAAGGTTAGAGAGACCATTATAAATGCTCTACATGCGGAAATTGGCATGCCAGCCAGCAGCAAGTAGTAGAAACTCACGCCAATCGCAACACCGGAACATAGCTTCTTTGTGTTATAAATTAATGTCAGCTTTTCAGAACACGCAAATATATATCTCAAAAATACAAAAACCATCCCTGCAACACATGAGAGATGTAATCCCGAAATTGCAAGTAAGTGTGCTAGTCCTGAGTTTCTGACATCCCTTAGTATTTCTTCCCTTATTCCCTGTCGTTTACCTATTAACAGCGCAGAAAGCACTTCCGTGCTGTCTCTACTTAAACGTGATGCAAATCTTTCATACGTCTTAATCCGACTTCTTTCTATCCAATCTAAAAATCTTATACTTTCTCTTTTCTCCTGTAGCAGCACCGCAGAAGTTGTAAAACCTGTAGCGCCTATACCCTTAAAATATGCATCCCTAGCAAAATCATAGCCATTATGTGAAATAGGCGCTTTGGGAGGGGATATTACTCCCGTGAATTTTATTATATCTCCAACTTGGATTATGGGATTGATAACGGTCCTAACCGCTAACCTTATGCAGGTTTTCTTGCGTCTACTTACTTCAACATCACAAATAAGCAACTGTACATGTTTTGGTCTGTAATTAATCTCTCGTAGCGTTCCCACCTTGTCTTTCACATACGTCTTGTCCGTTATGACAAAGTTTTTGAGATCAAGTACTGAAGTTCTAGCATATGCGCATACAAAACCCACAATACCCAGTGCTATAATAGATAATGGTATCAACTTATCACTTTGATCTATCATAAACACAAGAACTATCCCAGATATGAGGAGAGTTATTACCCAAAACGCAGTAGGCTCATATTCCAGAGAAAAGTACAGTATTATCCCTACTGCTTGGAATACAGGGACCCATTGTATTAGGTGATCTGCTTGTAAACGTAGCTCACGCCCTATAAGGTGGACAAACTTTTTTATGAAGAAGCTACATATGCGCACAACAAAGTATCATGGTGATCTCCTTAATTCAAGGATTAATTCCTTAAGAAAGATACTAAAAATCACAAGAAAATACACCTTTTATAGAAAACTTCTGGAAAATACGTTAGAAGCACCTAAGCAACTCTCATAATAGCATTACAAAACTTTGGTTAAATACCCAAACCCAGCAACATTGGAGCAGCAGACAAAATTCTAGAAATATCCTTAGAAAACCAATCCCGCCACAGAACAAAGTTACCCATTCACTGCCCCTGGCATAAGACTCACAGAAGCCATAAACTGTCGGATATGATCTGCAAAATAATTGGCTTTGAGTTATGGTTCGACATGACTTAAGGTATGGTAAATGCTCTGCTAGGACTAAATTCAACCCGTAGGGCCCCTGTTATGCCTCACATAACTAAGGATATCCCAATAACATCACTGAAACATAAAAACTAGATACCAGCTTTCACTAGTCGCACTCAATGTCAGAGTGCAGAGCTAGCTACTAAACACTCTCTAATCTTAACTGCCCACGCAGCTCCTTTTTCACAGACTCTACGATACTATCTGATACTTCTTTTATCTCCACTTCCGTCATAGTGCCCAAACCCGAGGTTATTACAACAGTCACTGCGATAGACACCTTACCTTCTGGAATATTTACACCAGAGTAAACATCAAAAACAGAAACAGCCTCTACGTATTTTACCGCCTTTACAACAGTCACCAAATCACGTGCTTTTATCTCCTTATCAAGCACAAAAGCAAAATCCCTCTTCACCACCTGGTACTTGTTTAAGAAGAATCCACCACTTTTTTTCCCTTCTTGACCAAAAGATAGCCCTGATAAGAATACCTCAAAGCACGCAACTTTGTCCTTAAGCTCAAAAAACTCTACAAAACTTGGGTGCAACTCACCTACATACCCACACAGTCGACCCTGAAAATACACATCAGCAGACCTAGAAGGATGCAAATAATCTCTCGTGGACGCACGAAACTCCAGATCAGCCTCGTCAATACCAAACTGCAGAAATATCTGCTCCACATCACCCTTTACATCAAAGAAATCAAATTTTTGAATTGAAGAATGCGGATTCCTAGGAAGATCATTACCCGACCTAACTCCACATACTACGCAATCACTACGATCTAGCGCAATATACACATCTCCCAACTCGAATACCGCAACACCGTCACGCCCACAAGCCTGGTTATTAGATACAACATGAAGCAAATTAGGCAATACAGACGGACGCATAACATTGTACTGACTGCTAATGGGATTATCTATATACAACTCTTCAACCGAAAATCCCATTTTCTCCACAACAGCACCAGCTAGAAAAGACCACGTAATAACTTCAGTCAAACCTTGAGATAACATAGATGCACGCACCTTGTTATTCAAAGAACCATCCGTACTATTAGCTTTTCTCTCCAAAACACGCACTGGCAACACTTCCCGCTCTTGTATCGCATCGTAGCCATGTATACGCATCACTTCTTCCACAAGATCATGCGAAGAAGAAACATCATTACGCCATGAAGGAACCTCAACCCGCCACAATTCACCAGAAGTCGCATCTACAGCAAAGCCCAATGACTCCAATATACTAAGAATACGCTCCTGATCTACGGAAACACTACCAAGCTTGCCAACAACCCTAGGATTAAACTCAACCCGAGCAATTTTATTAGGCACACTACCCGAAACAACTACTTCACTTACATCTCCCCCACAGTATTTCGCAATCAAACATGCTGCATAATTCAACCCTAAACCCACCATTTGCGGATCAACATACCGAGAAAATCTATAACTAGAATCAGTATTCAGTTTCAACTTTCTAGACGATAGCGCAATATCTGCAGGATCATACCACGCCGACTCTATAAAGATATTTTCTGTATCATACGTACATTTACTCTGCTCCGAGCCCATAATGCCGGCAATACAATGCACAACGCCATCGACATCCCTGACCACCAGATCACCACAAAGCTCATATCTCTTGCCATTTATAGCAATACACTCGCCCACCGCCACTTTCTCGACAATAAGCGCAGCACCCTTTATTTTATCAGCATCGTATACATGCATCGGCCTATTCAGCAACATCATGACATAGTTTACTATGTCAACAACACACGAAACCGTTTTCACACCCGAAGCTATCAGCCTATCTCTTATCCATCTAGGAGAAGCATTTTTATTACTTATAGACTTGACAGAACACCCCATTATCAAGCCATCCGCTCGCATTTCAACAGCAAAAGAAGGTTTAGAAAGAGCAGCATTCCCTTCTACCACAGGAAGCGCTTTAAGATTACCCATCCCCGCAGCGGCTAACTCTCTAGCGATTCCATACAAACCCAGACAATCACCGCGGTTAGGCGTCACAGTAACCTCAATTATCTCCTCATGCGGAATAAAATCCTCCCCTACAGCATAATCAGAGGATCCCGATAAATCTACAATTCCACAATTAAGATCTTCAGAAGATGACACTCCCGATTCTTCCAGAGAACAAAGCATACCCCTGCTTTCAACTCCCCTGATCACCGCTTCACTTATTGTAATACCACTTTTTTGGATATAAGCGCCAACTCGCGCCAAGACAGCGATCATTCCACTCCGGACATTAGAAGCTCCGCATACCACCTGCAGAACCTCCACTCCGTCATCAACCCTACATACCTTCAACTTATCCGCATCAGGATGCGGAAGAACTTCCAAGACCCTCACAACCACGAAAGAGCCCCGGCCCACTCCCCCCTCTACAAGAGCAGCTTCCACACCTATAGAAGAGAGCTTATCTACCAAAACATGAGCAGAGCACTCAGTATCAAGACAATCTAGCAACCAAGAATATGCAAACCTCACACATCACCCAAGCTAGCTGCCAATCACCTTCAAATCCTTTTCCCTATCTACTAACTCTATGATCGCTATAGGAGCACAGTCACCCTTACGGAATCCATTCTTCATTATACGAGTATAGCCACCATCACGATTCTTATAGCGCTGAGCCAACACACCTAGAAGCTTATTAGCGACACCCAAATTCCCACTAGTCCGAGAAAGCAAGAGCCTCTTTCCACAAACCGGATCCTTCTGAGCATACCTCTTAGCAACAGTTATCAACCCCTCAACAACAGACCGCAAATCCTTAGCTTTAGGCAAAGTTGTAACGATTCTTTCAGTAGTCACAAGCGAAACAGCAAGATTCATCATCATAGCCATCCTATGCGCCGTAGGACGAGAAAACTTTCTATAACTTACACCATGCCTCATTCTAACCCCCAATCAGCGCAAACAAACCAATTATTAATCTTCACTATACTGCTTACTTAAATTCTCTATAGACTCCGGAGGCCAATTTGGCACCTTCATCCCCAGATGTAGATTCATACCAGCCAAGACCTCATTTATCTCATTCAGAGATTTCCTACCAAAATTCGGAGTTCTCAACATATCAGACTCCGTCCTCTGAACAAGATCACCTATATAAGTAATATTGTCGTTCTTTAAACAGTTATGCGATCTAACAGACAGCTCCAATTCATCAACCTTCCTAAGAAGATTATGGTCATAAGGAAGCACACCCTCCTCTTTATCCACACTCTTCCTAGTCTCTTCTACCTCATCAAAACTTATGAATGATTGCAGCTGATCTTGCAATATCTTCGCAGCAACCGCAACAGCATCATCAGGAGCAACAGAGCCATCGGTCTCAACCGTCAACATGAGCCTATCGTAATCAGTAAACTGACCTATCCTACTGCTCTCTATTTTAAAAGCCACCTTTTTTACAGGACTATAAAGCGCATTCGTAGCTATAAATCCGGAACCAACCTCGGAAGCACCACCAGATCTTGACACAGCCCTATACTCCGTAGCCGGGACATAACCCTTCCCACTGTTGACATAGATCTTCATGCAAAAATCCACATCCTTACCAAGTGTACAAATATGCAAATCCTTATTTAAAACTACATGATCCGCGGAATCAACTATCGAAGCAGCAGTTATTTCCCCAGGCCCCCTAGCCACAAGCCTCAAAACCTTTTGATTCGAGTTCAATAACTTAACCCTAAGCATGCTGAGGTTTAACACCAAATCCGCAACATCTTCCCTCACTCCCGAAAGAGCTGTAAGCTCGTGTGAGGCCCCCTCAATCTCTATCCCGTAAACGGCAAAACCCCTGAGAGACGACATCATAACACGCCTCAGAGCATTACCAAGAGTAAGCGCGAAACCACTCTCCAACGGCTCAATCACCAACTCCATAACACAAGGCTCCTTACCACCCACAACCTTGATAGAAGACGGCCTGGTCAACTTATTCCAATGGTCAGCCATAGAAAAACCACCCCCATAGCACGCACCACTAGACCCACCGCTGTTAGAAATTGACATAAATCTCTCTCAATAAAAACTACACCCTGCGCCTTTTTGGCAACTTACACCCATTATGAGGAAGTTTAGTCACATCCTTAATAGACGTAACATTCAGATTGCAAGCCTGTACAGCTCTAATCGCCGCTTCCCTACCTGCACCCGGCCCTGAAATACACACCGATACAGTCTTCATACCATTTCGCTCGATTACAGCCTTCACAGCCCTAGCCACAGTCTCCTGCGCTGCATAAGGAGTAGACTTCTTACTACCCTTAAAATTACATGCCCCAGCGGAAGTAGTGACAAGCACATGACCCTGCTGATCCGCTATAGTCACAATGACATTGTTATAAGTAGCACAAATATGCACTCTTCCAACTACAACACTCCTCTTCTTCTTAACTACCGCCATAAAACCCCACTACTTTTTCTTAGCGGCAACAGCCAACCTAGAACCGCCTTTACGAGTTCTGGCATTCGTATGAGTTCTTTGCCCACGTACAGGCAGCTTCTTCCTATGTCTTAAGCCCCGATAGCAACCAATATCCATCAAGAACTTAATGTTCATAGCTACTTCCTTACGCAAGTCCGCTTCCACAACACAGCCAGCCCTTATAAAATTTCTGATCTTAACTACATCTTCCTCGCTAAGAGCAGATACTCTAACATTCTTATCTATACCGCAGCCTTCGCAAATCCTGTTAGCCAGAGACGTACCAACACCGTATATGTAAGTTAGTGCAACCACAACACGTTTATCTACAGGTACGTTGACCCCACCTATACGCGCCACCAAAAACCCCTAACAAAAACACCAATAAACCCCTATATAGCAAATGCTCCACATACCGTCAACTAGTTATTTAGACGATCTAGCACATACCTCACGTCCTCATGAATTTCTTCCACAGTTCTGTCTCCATTTATCCTAATCACCTTGTTCTGGTAGTATCCTTCCAACATAGTAACTTCTCTATCATAATCCATGAGCCTTCGCCTAATCACATTCAACGAATCATCATCCCTGCGAACATACTCCCCACAGCCGCATGCTTTACACGCACCATGATTAAACACAGCGTTGGATACAGCACCACACCCCTTACATACCAAGCGACCTTGCAATCTACTCTCAACAACTACAGCATCTACCTCTAATTTCAGAACTGCATCTATCTTGCGATCCAACAACTGCATCACTGCAGTGAGAAATTCCGCTTGAGGTAAATTCCTCGGAAAACCATCTAATAAGAAACCTGCAGAAACTCTCCTTAATTTCCTGAATATCATTTCGCAAACTAAAGGATCTCCTACAAGCCTTCCTTCTTGCATTATCGCCTCCACTTCTACTCCTATCACAGTCTTAGAAGCAACTTCAGCCCTCAATAAATCTCCCATGGAGATAACCTCGAGCCCCTTCAGGTATTCACCTAGCAAACGTGCTTGCGTCCCCTTCCCAGAACCAGGAGCACCAAAAATAAGTAAACTTACCTGTTCTTTTTCCATAGCTCTGACTTCTTCATCAACGCACTATACCTTCCAGAATATATCTGAGTCTGTACCTGCGAAAACGTATCGTTAATGACATTGACAATAATCAAGAAGCTAGTACCCCCAAGAGTAAACGATATCGCGCAATAGTGCCTCACCACCTCTGGAACAACACAGACAACAGACAGATAGACAGCACCTATAACCGTTAACCGCCGTATCACCTGATCAAAATACTCCATTGTACTCCTTCCAGGCCTCTTCCCAGGAATAAACCCAGAGTTTTTCTTCAACATCTCAGCCATTTCCTTAGAATCAAAAACGAGCGAAGTATAGAAGAAAGCAAAAAACATAATCAATGCAACATATACAACGATGTACAGCACACTTTCAGTATGAAAGTACCTCAATATAAAGTCAGACCACGATGAACCAGCGCTAAATTTAGCAAGAGTCATCAACGATAGTAACAACGCATTTGCAAAGATCGGAGGTATAACTCCAGAAATGTTGATCTTCAAAGGCATATAGCTGGAATCACTATTATAAAAGCGCCCGCCCACTTGCCGCTTCGGATACTGCACTAAAACCTTTCTATACGATCTCTCGAAAAAGATAATGAGCAGAAACAACGCAAAAAAGGAAGCCATAACCAAAAATACAGCGAACCCCGACAATTCTCCCCGTTTCCCTAACATGAACACAGAAGATAAAGAACTCGGCAATTCCGAGATTATTCCCACAAAGATAATCAAGGAAATACCATTACCTATTCCCTTGAGATTAATACTCTCACCTAACCACAGCAAGAACATCGTACCTGCTAACATGCTGCTGATCCCAACCACCCTGAAGGTGAGACCTGGATCAAGCACAACCACAACCTCAGTAGTGTTCATGCGCTCAAGCCCTAGCAAAATCATCAAACCTTGAACAACACAAAAAATCACAGTGAGATACCTCGTATAGGCGTTTATCTTCGCCCGACCGAGCTCACCCTCTTGCCTCATTTCATTAAGAGCAGGAACAGCCACAGAAAGCAACTGCACCATTATCGAAGATACAATGTAAGGCATAACATTGAGCGCAAATATGGTCATACGCCCCAAAGCACCACCTGAGAACACATTGAAGATTCCCAACACACCCGTGGTATGCCCGGAAACTATCTCGCCTATTACACCCAAATTTATACCAGGAATAGGAATATAAGTTCCCAACCTGTATATTATGAGAGCGAATAGCGTGAACCCAAACCTTCTCAGTAAACCAACTCTACTACCAAGCGACGCCGCACTCACCTCGCACCCTCCTGCAAAACTTAATCGCCTAACAAAGACACCTTACTCTCAGCAGAGCGTGAAATCGCATCGTAGTATATATTAACCTTTGATCCTAATTCACCTTTACCTAAAATCTTTACCTTACTCTTTGGCGCAATCACTCCAAGATTTACCAGCATTTCCTTACTGATCTTAGCGCCCGCATCTATTCTCTTAGCATCTACCAGACTCTGTATAACCCCGAGATTGACGATATCATATCTCTTACGTGTAAAAGACTTAAAACCACGCTTCGGAAGACGAGTAAATATAGACTGCTGACCACCTTCAAAGCCATTTACAGTACAACCAGAGCGAGCCTTCTGTCCCTTATGCCCCTTTCCGGACGTCTTACCCTTACCACAACCTAGCCCCCTACCAAGAACTTTACGCCCCTTTAGCCTAGGAAGACCGCTAAATAACTCATTCAACTTCATAATTATACCGAGCCCATACTACCGATTTATAACGTCGCAGACCTTTTTGCCCCTTTTACCCGCAACTTGCTTAGGAGATAACATACTCTTAAACGCGGAGAAGACAGCATAAATCACAGTATGGGCATTTGAAGAACCTACAATTTTAGCAACCACATCCTGAACACCCAAAACTTCAAACACTGCCCTCACAGAACCACCCGCTATTATACCCGTTCCCACCTTCGCAGACCTCAGTATAACCCTGCTAGCACAAAACTTTGCAGTCACATCATGATGTAAAGTACGCGATTCACGAAGGTAAACCCTTATCATGTTCTTCTTAGCAGCATTAACTGCCTTTATCTTGGCTTCGGCAACTTCAGCATGCTTACCCATGCCACAACCTACTCTACCCTTTTCGTCTCCAACAACAACAAGTACAGAAAACGAGAATCTTCTCCCTCCCTTTACAACCTTAGAGACCCTCCGCACGGACACAAGCAACTCTGACAAATCATGCGCGTCATTCGATGTACGCGGCTTCCTATCAACACTCATCAATACTCCTAAAACTCGAAACCTAGACCCCTCAGTTCATCAGCAAATACTGCAACGACACCCATATACCTATTGGAGCCTCTATCAAAGACAAACTTGCGATACGCTGCATCTAAACCAAAAATACGTTCGGCTAGCAGCTTGGCAACAATCTTAACAGCACCCGCATTAACACGCCTACTGGCTACTGCCAGCACTTCTGACTCCAAAGTAGACGCAGCAGCAACAGTCCTACCAGCTTCGTCGTCTATTAATTGGGCATAAAAATGCCTATTAGACTTAAATACTGACAGCCGGATAGAGGACAGAGACCTAAGCTTCAGCCTCACACGCCTCCTACGCCTCTCTGCTCTTTTCAAATCAAACAACGACATAGTCAGACTCCCTCTATCACTTTTTCTTACTAACTTCTTTTCTGTACACGTACTTTCCTTTTACGAAAATACCCTTTCCTTTATAAGGATCATACCGCCTAATGGAACACAAATCCGCAGCAACCATATGTACCTTGATCTTGTCGCTCCCACTAATAGTAAACTGCGTTGGCTTAGTACACTTAACCTCAATACCCTCAGGAATGACGTACTTAACACTATGACTAAAACCCAAGGATATAGAGAGGCACTCACCTTGATGCACTACCTTATATCCAACACCATTTACTTCAAATTCAACAAGGAAACCGCTGGCCATACCCCTTATCGCATTGTTTATGTTGCTCCTATAAGAGCCCCACATTACCTTTGCTTTAGTAGAATGCTTGTTCTCATTAACCAGCACAAGCATCTTGCCATCAAGCACCGCACGAATGCCGTGGTTCAAGGAAAAAGTAGAAGTTCTACCCTTAGCATCAGAAACAGTAACCCCACTTTCGTCAATACTCACCTGCACACCCTCAGGAATCTCTATAGGCATAGCTCCAACTCTAGACACAGCAAAATCTCCCTAAAAAACCCCACATAAAATCTCACCTCCTACACCTGCATTCCGCGCGTGAGAATCTAGCATTATGCCCTTAGATGTCGATACTACATATATACCAAGACCATTATAAAATCGAGGCATCTTATCTGCAGATGAGTAAACCCTTTTACCAGGACGCGAAACACGCACTATCTTCCGAATAGCGGCAGCGCTATTAAAATACTTCAAAAACACCTTGAGTACCTTAATACCTGAATCACCCCTGACTTCTTCAGTGAAAGACTCTATATAGCCTTCTTCAACCAAAATCCTCAGTACAGCCATCACTACCTTAGAACAAGGAACATAAACTACCTTGTTCATACCCGCTTGCCCGTTACGTAAACGCGTTAAAAAATCAGCAATGGGATCCGATAACGACACAACAAAACCTCACTAAACTACCAACTTGACTTTGTTAACCCAGGTATCTGACCTATAGAACCCAATTGCCTAAGTACTATACGCGACATCTTGAACTTCCTATAGTAACCACGCGGCCTACCAGTAATCAAACACCTATTCCTAATCCTTATATACGAGGAATCCCTTGGCATTTTGGAGAGCTTTAACTGCGCCGCAAAGCGCTCAGACATAGATAAAGACTCATCCTTAATAATAGCCACAAGAGCCCTACGCTTCTCCGACAACACCGCAGAAATAGCTACACGCTTCAAATTCCTTTGCACAACAGACTTCCTAGACACCCTACCCCCTACTAATTCATAAAAGGAAATCCCAACTCTAAGAGCAAGGCTTTCGCATCGGCATCATTCGTAGCAGTAGTCACTATCACCACATCTAATCCACGAACCTTATCTATCTTGTCATAATCCACTTCCAAGAACGATATATGCTCCTTTATACCAAATGATATGTTGCCATGCCCATCCAGCTGCGAAGTAGACAATCCTCTAAAATCCCTTTCCCTAGGAAGAGCAATGTTAATCAGCCTATCTAAGAACTCATACATCCTCTTACCCCGTAAGGTCACCATACAACCTATCGGGAACCCCTTACGTATCTTAAAACCAGCTATGGACTTCCTAGCACGAGTCACCACAGGCCTCTGCGCAGATATCATCGCCAGATCCCGAGTACACGAATCCATAACTTTACTATCCGCAGCACTAATTCCAATGCCCATATTTAAACAAACCTTAACTACCCTGGGCACCTGCATAACATTCTTCTTACCAAGCCTACTAACAAGAGACTTGGCCACCGCGTCCTTAGATAAACTCCCCAACATACTAACCTAATCCAAAACTCTTCCAGAACTTTTTAGGTACCGCACTTTCTTCCCATCGACAAACTTATAGCCAACCCTAGTACGAACACCAGCCTCGCTATCAAAAAAAGCAACATTTGATATATCTATAAATCTCTCGACACTGAAGATACCACCTTCTCTGTTCTTTGACGGCTTAACACTCTTCCTACACAGGGCAACCGATGCTACTTTCGCTAAAACACGCCCACCCTTCCTTAGAATCTTTACAACCTTCCCGACCTTACCCTTATCACCCCCCGTGATAACGATAACATCATCTCCACTAACAATCTTAGCCACTACAAAACCTCCACAGCCAAAGACATCACCTTGGTGAATTCACCCACAGGAAATTTTCTTACAGGGCCAAATACTCTAGTGCCTAATGGATCACCCTGATCATTGACCAAAACCACCGCATTACTAGAAAATCTAATAATACTGCCATCTAACCTGCGAATCGGCCCCTTGATCCTCACAATTACGGCCTTGTATACCTTACCCTTCGTCACACGTCCTTTGGGAGCAGCAACTTTAGCAGATACAACAATCACATCACCAACCGTAGCAGACTTCTTGCCCCCCAAAAATCCTATACACAGAACCTTACGAGCTCCAGAATTATCTGCAACATCCAAAATGGCATTCTTCTGTATCATCCTAAAACCTACTCATCAACTACAATCCACCTTTTAGTAGCAGATATAGGAACATGCTCCCTTATCTTCACTACATCCCCACGCGCACACCTATTCTGTTCATCATGCACAGAATAAACCCTACATTTCTTCACAATCTTTTTGTACACTTTATGGTGAACCATTCTGTAAACTGACACCTTTACTGTCTTATCTCGCCTAGCGTCAGTGACTACACCTACCAAAACTCCCTTAGACATTCTCTCCTCTTATCTTTCTCAAGCTAAGCACAGTCAATACCCTCGCGATTTCCTTTTTTATAACGCTCCGACGAGCAGCATTTACAACACCACCACTCTTGCTTTCAAATACATGTTCAACCAAATCCCTTCTCAAAGCGGCCAACCTCTCAGACAGCTCCTTAGAAGATTTCTTTTCCATTTCAGCGACTGTACTCATAGATTTTCCTTAAAACCCCTCTTCTACAAAACTGCACTTTATCGGCAACTTCGACTGCGCTTTTCTGAAAGCCTCTCTAGCCAATTCCACGGAAACACCACCTATCTCAAACAAGATACGTCCAGGCTGCACCTTACATACCCACATCTCTGTGCTACCCTTACCCTTACCCATACGTACATCAACAGGCTTCTTACTTACGGGAACATGACAGAATACCCTAATCCATACCTTCCCTACACGCCTCAAACTCCTGGATATACTACGCCTAGCAGATTCAATCTGCTTAGAAGTAAGCCTGCATGGCTCCAAAGCCTTAAGACCACATTGGCCAAACGCAAGCTCACTACCTCCTTTGGTATTCCCGCTAATACGCCCCTTAAAACTTTTAGAATGCTTTGTCTTCCTCGGCACAAACAACATAGCAATAACTCCTTACTCGACCACAGCCCTTGAATCACCAACATAAACCCATACTTTAACACCAACTATGCCATATATGGTCTTCGCCTCAACACAGCTGTAGTCAATATTGGCCCTAAATGTGTGCAAAGGAACACTACCTTCTTTGTACCATTCGGTTCTAGCTATCTCTGCACCCCCCAAACGGCCAGCACAGCTAACTTTCACACCTTTAGCTCCCATCTTGAGACAGTTTTGCACACCCCTCTTCATAGCACGCCTGAACGAAACACGCTTCTCAAGCTGCTGCGCTATGTTCTCCGCTATAAGGACGGCCTTTAAATCAGGCTTCTTGACCTCAACAATATGCAACTCCACTTCATGATTCACCATCTGAGCGATCTTCTGCTTTATTCTGTCAATATCAACACCCTTCTTACCAATTATTACCCCTGGCCTAGCAGAGTGTATATTGATAATCACGGCATCTACCTTTCTAGCTATAACTACCTTACTCACTGCAGCATGATGAAATGTCTTCTTCACGAAGCTCCGCAACAGAAGATCCTCATGCAATTTCGTCGCATAATCCCTATTGGCATACCATAGTGAATCCCACGTCCCAACTATCTTTAATCTCAATCCAATGGGATTAGACTTCTGCCCCATAAGCTACCTTTCCAACAACTTCACAACAACACTTCCATAGCGCTTACTAATACGACACGCCCTACCACGCGCTCTCGGCTGTACTCTCCGCAAAGTAAACGCCTTACCAACTAATACTTCCTTCACATACAAATTATCAGCATCGACACCGTAATTAGCACGCGCATTAGCAATTGCAGACTTTAGAACTTTGTCTATAAGCAAAGCCGCCTTCTTTTTGCAAAACTTCAAGTACATAGCAGCCACAGCTACATCCTTTCCTCTGATAAGGTCTGCAACCAAATTCAGCTTAGCAGGAGTAGACCTAAGCCCCAAGCCCTTAGCAGCAATAACAATAGACATACCTAACCCTTCCTGGAAACCTTTTTATCACCTGCATGCCCCAAAAATCTTCTCGTAGGCGAAAACTCACCAAACTTACGCCCCACTATGTTATCAGTCACCTTAACAGGAACGTATATTTTACCGTTGTAGACCCCAAAAGTAAGACCTACAAACTTATTAAGTATTACAGATGACCTAGAGTGAATATTAATCACAACACTAGTTCTATTAGACGCTATAACCCTGTTCGCCAAACGAAGAACATGCGGCGCACAAAAAGGAGGCTTTTTAACAGATCTGGACATATAACCTATCTCTTGACAGACGAAACCCTAATATACTTATCACTATGCTTACCACGCTTCCTGGTCTTCTTACCCTTAGTCGGAACACCCCAAGGAGTCACAGAGTTTCTACCTCCTGAAGTCTTTCCCTCACCACCACCATGCGGGTGATCCACAGGGTTCATCGCAACACCACGAACCTTAGGCCTAAGCCCTAGCCATCTACTCCTACCAGCCTTCCCTAACTTTATGTTTCTGTTATCCAAATTAGAAACAACGCCAACAGTAGCTCTGCATACAGATAATATCCTTCTCACTTCTCCTGAGCCCAAGCGTAGCATAACATATGCGCCATCTCTACCCATTACTTGCGCATAACTACCAGCAGCCCTGGCAATAATTCCACCCCCTCCAACTTTCATCTCAACATTATGAACGAAAGTACCAGAAGGAATCATCGATAACTTAAGACAATTACCGGGTAGAACGTCAGAGCCAGCACCAGACATTATGACATCATCTACCTTCAAACCACTGGGCGCAAGGATATAAGACAGTTCACCATCTTCATACTGTATCAACGCAAGAAACGCTGTACGATTAGGATCATACTCTAAACGCTTCACTACCGCAGGAACACCTTCTTTATTTCTCTTAAAATCCACTACCCTATACAAGCGCCGATGCCCCCCACCACGGTGCCTAACAGTAATAACACCACGAGCATTTCTACCGCCCGAGGAAACCCTACTGGAAACGAGAGACTTCTCAGGCCTACCCTTCCATAATGCCGTCTTATCTACTAAAACAGTACCCCTAAGAGAAGGAGTAACAGAATTCAAAACCCTAAGACTCATTTCGCCCCCATTACCTTAAACTCCTTTCCCTTAGCTAACGAGAAATAGACCTTCTTCCTATTCTTTCTTCTTCCTAAAATCCCCTTACAGCGCTTCTGCTTTCCCTTTAGCCTCAAGGAGCAAATATTAAAGGGCTCACTCCCACACAACATCTCTATAGCCTTCTTAATCTGAGATTTGCGCGCATCAACAGTAGCATATACCGCATATCTGTTTCCTTCCTCAGTTAGCGCCACAACCTTCTCCGTAATTACAGGAGAAACGATCACAGATAAACAATCACTCATTGCTCAACCTATCCTCAAGAGACTTTACTGTATCCACAGTCAATATCACACAATCATGCTTCAGTATGTCTAGAACATTCACACCAACACACTTTAATAAGTCTACACCCCGCAAATTACGACAAGCCCGCACAACCTCTTCTTTACAACTCTCAGCGACTACTAAATACGAACTATGCCCCGCAAAATTGCCAAAAACCCCCTTGGCATCCGCAGTTTTCCTGAGATCTACATCCAGACTATCAAGCACCACAAGCTTCTTAGCAGCAACCTTCATAGATAGAGCCACCTTAAGCCCTAATTTACGAACCTTCTTATTTAAAGAATACTCATGACTACGAGGCACTGGACCAAATATTACAGCACCACCCCTAAATTGAGGACTACGCAAACTACCCTGTCTCGCCCTACCAGTATGCTTTTGCCTGTAAGGCTTTGCAGTAGTACCTGAAATATCACTTATACCCCTAGCCTTATGAGTACCAGCACGCCTCTTCGCAAGCTGCCAGTTTACCACCTCTTTAAGCACATCGCGCCTAGGCTCAAGCCCGAACACCCGCGGACTCAGGTCAATACTACCCACAACCTCATTCGCTATGTTAACAACATTAACTTCCATACAATGCTCTCAAAATCCCTTCTTAACCAGCCATACTCTCCGAGAGCGCCCCACCCCTAGGAACAGGTTTTTTTACAGCATCTCTAACAAAAACATAAGACCCCTCAGCTCCTGGAATACCAGTACCCCTAACAACAAGAAGCGCTTCTTTCGCATCTACCAGCATAACCTCGAGATTCTGCATAGTTACCTTACTATCACCCATGTGACCAGCCATCTTCTTGCCCTTGAATACCCTACCTGGGTCCTGACATTGCCCCGTGGAACCCTGCGACCTATGCGATATGGAAACACCATGGGAAGCCCGCAATCCACGGAAATTATGCCTCTTCATAACACCAGCAAAACCCCTACCAATGGTATACCCAGTCACGTCAACGAATTGACCTTCAAAAAAATGACTAACCTCTACCTTGCTACCAGGTTGCAAATCTCCTATGGTCTTCACCCTTGACTCGAATAACTTATAATCCTCCTCAATCCCCAATTTTCTCAAAGCTTGAACCTGAGGCTTGCTCACAACACCACGACGTTTTGTACCTAGCACAATAGCATCGTAACCGTGTATACCACTGACCTTTACACCAACAACAAAAGTGTCCTCCAACAACAAAAGTGTTACAGGAACCCTAGAGCCAGTAGTAGCATCAAACACAGCAGTGCTACCAACCTTTTTCATCCACAAACCTATCCTATGCCCCGCTGCCACGTTACCCTCCAACTACTTTAACCTTCACATCAACGCCAGCTGGCAATTGCAAACTCATTAACGCCTGCAATATTGCAGAATTAGCCTTAGGCAAGCTAATCAACCTCTTATGAGTCCTAATTTCAAACTGCTCTCTAGATTTCTTATCCACATGAGTCGAGCGATTCACAATAAACTTCGCTGTTCTTCTCGGAAAAAATATAGGGCCATTAACTTTAGCCCCACTCCTCCTCGCTACCAGAACTATGTTTCGAGCAGACCTGTCGAGCAAACCATGATCGAATGCCTTGAGCTCAATGTATATTTTCTGCGTTACCATAACAAACTACTCCAAAATCTCAGTAATAATACCTGAGCCAACAGTCCTTCCACCTTCTCTCACAGCAAACCTAAGCCCCTTATCTATTGCAACAGGCTTATCCAATGTTACCTCTATACTTAGATTATCA
>NZ_JAHLEX010000100.1 GCF_023476575.1 Anaplasma phagocytophilum
CTATACATGGCACACCAACGCTATTACCCCCGCTTAACTTCTCCCAAATTTCGATTCCGGAGAAGTGCTACTAGCAATAAACATTGCCCACACATAATCCCTATAAACGCAAGTGAATTTTCTGATATTAAGTCTCATATACCATACATTTGCACCTTACTCGAATGTCATTCCCTCGAGAATATGCATGCAGTGCTGATCCCATATTCTGAGCCTATGCCTTGAACGTGCACCAACAACCGCGTATAGGCTCCTACCACAAAATTGCACTTCCACTGTGCGACAAGACAGTGTCGGGAAAATTGCATCTAGCGAAGAATTACAGCAAACATCATACATTACCAATGCATCACGCAAGCATGCATTATGCAGGTCAGTATTGCTGCACTAGCAAAATAACATCTGTGCAAGGCTCAATACACCACTTAGTATATCGATGCCTAAGGTCACGGAAGGTACCCTAAGCAGGTATCTGATAACCCAACCATGCAGTAAAAGCATCGGCATTTTATAATGGAAGAATAATACATGTTAAGACTAGCGTTCCACAAGCGTTAGATCTTGGGAAGCCTGAGAGAGTGGGCGAAGCTATCAGCAAGTTAGAATTAAAGCACGTGGTGATCACGTCGGTGGATAGAGACGATTCTGCCAGACGGTGGGGCAAGTCACCTCGCTAAGTGTATTCGGGAAATAAGAAAGCAGGACCCAAATGTGATCATAGAGATCCTAACACCAGATTTGCAGGGTAAGACGGGCGCGATGGGCATTATAGCTTCCGCAAGGCCTGATATATATAATCACAACTTGGAGACGGTTCCCAGATTATATGCAAGGGTGCGTCCTAGAGCTAAGTACTTCAATTCTTTACAGTTGTTGCAGCAAGTAAAGGATAAGACTCAGGGTGTATTCACAACGAAGTCGTGATTAATACTAGGGCTTGGTGAGCAGTAGGAAGAAGTATACCAGGTTATGGATGATCTTAGGTGTACGGGGGTTGACTTTCTTGTCTTGGGGCAGTATTTGTAACCTACAAAGGACAACATTGTTGTGAAGCGATATATTACCCCTGAGGAGTTTGAACAGTACAAGCGTATGGCGTACACAAGGGGTTTTTCTATGGTGGCGCCTGGTACGTTAGCGAGATCTTCATATAATGGAGTCATCGCAAACTTTGTAAGACTGGAGAGTATGTACTCCAAAAACAAAAACTTTTGATGTTAAGAATACTACTTCTGGAACATCAGTTGCTTATACTTCTAATTATATTAGCGACGATCTTTTCATATGCATTGCAGAACTCATTATCTAATGGGCTTAAACGCTTGTTTACTGAAGGAAGGTGGATTTTGGGATGAATGCTAACCATACCCAACAATGTTGAATCAGCCCTCTCAGCTATTTCCTGTCCACCTCCTTCACCAAAAAGGTGCGTTTTCTTACCTGTATCCACATCAAGAAAATAACTCATGTTTTCCACGATACCGAGCAACTTAACATCAAGGCTTTTTAGCATATCACATGTCTTCATGGCATGTATTACAGATAGTTCGTGAGGCGTTGATACAACAACGGTACCCGTAATACTATATCCTTGCGTGAGACTGATATGTACATCACCGGTACCCGGAGGAGTATCGATAATCATATAATCTCTGGCAGCCCATCTTGTACCCATGATCAACTTATTTATTGCCTTTGTGAGCATCGGACCACGCCATACAAGGGCTTTATCTTGATCCTCTATGATGTTGCCAATGGAAATGCTTTGCAGCCCGTGCATCTCTACCGGTATCATCATTCCGTCGTTGTCAACCTCAGCCAATACTCCAATTCCCAACAATCTAGGAATAGATGGCCCGTAAATATCTGCATCAACTAGAGCAACTTCATATCCTCGTGCTGACAACGTTAACGCCAGTTGTGCGGCCACAGTGGACTTACCTACCCCTCCCTTCCCCGAAGAAACAAGTAGCACATTTTTTATACCCTTGAGTTTTACCCTTGTTGGAACATTACTTTGCTGTTTTGCTGTTACCAAAGCAACTGTAACGCTGGAAATACCCGGTATTTTGTTCTTTATTACGGCAGAGCAATTATCTTTGAACTGCTGCTCCCAGAGAGCACTCTTTGGGTCAGAAATATGTAATATTATTCCTAAATCGCCTTTATTAATGGTGATGGACAGTTTGCCAATATCTGCGACCTTTTTTCCAGTATCATGATCAGTAACATCCTGTAACACGCAAAGCACTTCTTGTTCAGTCACCATAATTTGTAACAATTTAAGGAATAACTTCTAATGTGTACCACAGTTATGGTAAAACATGTTTACTTTTGTAACACACCTAATTATCATGCCCTCGTAGTTAGCGTTTTGGAGCAGTATGGTAGTAATACCCGGAAGTACATCGTTATCTCTAGCTAGAAGTGTGTCTGGCATGCTGGATGTGCCTATGGTGATCCCCTGTGTCAGCAGGTTTGCAGATGGGGAAATAAATCTTGAATTTCCTACGGGTGTAGCCGCAGGGAGTGGCCATGTAGTTCTTATGCAGTCTCTGAGTGCTCCTGCAAGCGATAATCTTATAGAGCTTACATTATTAACTGATGTGGTGCGTCGCACTTTGGCTCCTCAGCGGATTACTGCCGTAATTCCGTATTTGTGCTATTCGCGACAAGACAGGGTTATGCAGCGTGTTGATTCTCAGGAAACTTTTACGTCAGCACTGAGTGCGAAGGTGATCGCACGCATACTTAGCACCTCAGGATTGGATCACATCATAACTCTAGATCTGCATTCACAGCAGGCTGCTGGCTTTTTTGACGTGCCTTTTACTAATATCTCGGCCTACGATGTTTTTGTAGATTACCTCAGTGGAAGCAGCCTTCTTGAGAGACTGGTGATAGTTTCTCCTGACTACGGTGCTTTAGGTAGGGTTAGGGCATTTGTGCGCATGTTGTCTTCTAGGTATAACATGAATTCTATTCAGGTTGCTGTGATCGACAAGTATAGGGAAGGACCTGGAATCTCAGAGGTTATGCATGTTGTAGGCAACGTTCAGGATAGGCACTGTTTTATCCTCGATGATATTGTAGATTCTGGCGGCACGTTGTGTAATGCTGCCGCAGCATTGAAAACTCGTGGAGCTATAAGCGTACATAGCTTTATAACGCATGGTGTGTTATCTGGCCGGGCTGTTGATGCTATTGGAACTGCTGAGTTGGATTCCTTGGTCATCACCGACACGATTCATAATCCTGATAGGGTAAATTTACCAGAAAAGATCAAAGTGCTCTCCGTTGACAGGTTATTAAGCAACTATTTGCTTTCCCACGCTTTATGGAGGAAGAATTGAAGCCTGAAGAAGTTAGTAATACACATGTAAGTGTAAGCCGTGACGAGTTAGCTAGAGTGTCGAAGCTTGTGCGATTGCAGATCCCTGAAGAAGAAGTTGATACATATTGCAGGCAGCTCGCGGATGTCGTTTCGTGGTTTGATATGCTGGCAGAGGTAGATACAATTGATGTTGATCCTGTACTACATGGTGGAGTGCATAGTGTTTTGCCACTACGTCAAGATGAAGTGCATGAAGGTGATATGCGAGATCAGATTCTCTGTAATGCATCTAGTTCTGAAATGGGGTTTTTCGTCGTAAAGAAGGTTGTTGAATAGCTGGAGCACTTTTCAACCGGAGATTTTCTTTAAATCTGGAAGTACTATGTTGCTGGAACTTACTAGTCACCGATGTAGTGATTCGGGTAAGTGCTGGTAGGATTGCCTTTAAAGCAATTACAGATATCATGTTAATATAGAAAGTGTAGGGATACACATTGCGCTGCGTCTCAAGTGACAAAAGGTGCGGTATAGGATCTAAAAACTGAAA
>NZ_JAHLEX010000101.1 GCF_023476575.1 Anaplasma phagocytophilum
CCTTCTACATTCAAAAAATTCAGAGCCTTAAAAAAGCTACAACAGATAAAACATACCACTTCAGCCTTACCCTCCCCTGCACCGAAAATCTTAAAGCAACGCTCACAATTTACTGCAGGAATTAAGTTTTAGGCATATGCAAGCGCAATCTCACCAAAAATTTCAGCATATATTCACACGTATAATCTTGCTCTCAATCCTTACGCATAACGAGCTCCAAGTGTACACTTCACAACGCTTATAAAGCACCATTTGTAACAGAACTTCATCAGATCTCATATCCATACACTGGCATCATAGCTTTTTACAACAAGTAAATATTTCTCATTACAAAAAAACTATTCTTACAATCCCGCACCACCTTCGCTAATACTTAAGAATTTAACAAATGTCTTGCGCGATGTCAGATAATAAACTAGTAAACACGCTAATTTATTAATCTAAAAAATTAAAATTTAAATATAATATGAGGATACCATGTCTCATTCCGTGCGAAGCGCGTATACGTATGGTGAAGTCATATGTCTCAAAACCGTGGGCAAGTTACTTGCGCAAAATGACGGACTTGCTAGGGTTATCGTGTATTATGTAAGGGAAGCCTGTAAGAAGCTAGGAGGGTTATCCGTTGGTGTTCCGGAGCTTGTAAGGGCTAGTGACGAGCTGTCTCTAGTCTCCGCATACTGGGAAAAGACTAAAGGCCATGAAAGGGATGTTTCACTTACGTATGCCCTATCGCAAGACGATGTTGTTTTAGAAAAACTTTACTCAACGTTGGTTACTTGCATGCACATTGTATACAAGAATTATTCCCCTTATCACGACAACGTAACAGAGCATTACAGATTTGTATACAGCGTTGCTATGGTGAGCGAAATTCTTACTACCGCAATATATAATCACCAAAATATTATCTCCGAGAAAAGTCCCCAAACACTGGAAACATCCCATCACAAACTTGCTATGAAACACACTGGAGACAAAACACAACAAGCCTTATGTTCTTTATTATATACTTCAAAATACGCGTACTTTCATGCCTACCAATTGATTGAGAAACAACTTAAATCCGCCGACAACACTCCTTCCCAAGCCCGTCTCCTGCCTACGCATGCGCTACAAAGTAATCTGCGACTTGCGCGTAAAGCTGCTGGACTTCTAGACGAAAACACACCTACTTATGTGAAACGTTATGTTAATCAATGCGTTGGCATCATAATTTCTGGAATGAACTCCTTGAATAGGACCTACGCATCAATATTTGTAGATAACAAGGATATAGAGTTTCTCCTTCACCTTGCCGGCAATTCGCATAGTATACTAGATACTCGCCTCAGGCACTACATTACCGGCCAGTGTATTACAACACTTAATACGGAAAAGGAACTTGATGAGAGTACTGGAAATTTCGTTGGTATTACCGGGTGCTTACATAAGATGTACGGCTTGTATGAAGATGCGAACGAAACAAAGCATCCCTTTGCTGAGAGCGTTCACCGCTGCCTTTCCCTTGTACGAGATAACATTTACCCACAAATTACCAAAGGGTTGGAAGAGAATAATAACTCAGCATATCAGTTCCACAGAGTGCGAAATCTAATTACCAAAGCTGTAGAAGAATTAGAAGTTATAGACCCCAATCTAATGATACACCCTGAGATATCAGTTAACTTGCATACGGAATCAATGCAATATTTACACTCCATAGCTTGTCAGTGGAATACAATGAATACACAACATATCTACGCGGCTCCCTCATCATCGTTACAAACCGATAATGTTACAGGGTGTACAAGTGGGGAACGTGATAGATGTCCTTGAGTGTGTGTCACAATAGACGTAACGCAATAATCTCTCCTTTACCATAGCGCAGAGTGAACGCGTGCAGCCTGCTAATTGCGCAGCAATCACTTGGATGATGTAGACATGCGTAAAGTTTTCCTCCCCTTACTGTTCATCAGGAAGAAGTAAAGTACCTTATACTTACAAACAGATTTAATCCTACCTCATGAAACCATTACTTTTAAATGTATACTCTATTAATGTATACTCTTGAAAGTATGTAAGATTCGCGCTACAGTAATAAAATTATTAACTAATTGCACATGCTCACTGTATGTAGTAGCACATATGGCTTCAAATATTCTTATACCGCTGAGACTTCTTCTACGTATACGGATATCATATGTGCTGGAATCTATACTAGGGTGATTTCCCCCATAGATTTCTTGAAAATCCTACACTGCAATGTTGAAGCTTTGCAGCGAACATTAGACCGTGCGTTCTCTTTAGATCCAGAATTTTCTCCTATTGCTGAAAGAGTTGCTGCTATAAAATTGCTCTTAATAACCAAAAATGCTGGTAGTAGCAAGGCCCAACCAACAGAAGAGGCAATTTTAGCGCAGGTGCATGGTGTCTTTAATTTACTGTACGATACGCTGTACGCTTGTGTTACTGCCACTTGTAATTCTGAACCAGGTAGGTTTATTAGCCCTACACATACAGAACAGGGTTTGCATCTACATGCGGCTATGGCAGTTGCCTTTCTAGTCAATACTATCATGATGTGTCGCTACTTTGTATTGGTTAGCACTTCTCAATCTCCGGTTACGAGCGCGGGGGCTGGAACACCTCCTGTAATGCACATCAAGTTGGCACTTAACACGTATCTAGACTCTGTTCAGTCAGCTAATCGTCGCTCTTGTATACTTGCTAAAGTGCCTGAAAAAGAAATAAAGGCGTTTTCCAGTGCAATACTACATAACTCTGAGCTTCTCGTAAAAGTTTCCGAATTACTTGATGAAGATAGCCCACTTTTACACCGGTCAAGTACAGAACATTGCTTGAATGCCCTACTTAGCACAATCAGCCGTTTATCTTCTGTCTTCAACCGATTAGGAACTAACATAAACAACGATAATATTGTATTATCGCGTAGAGCCCTGAGTAGTGAATCATATACCATACTCATATACCATACTTAGAACGCTAATAAACCGTTATGCTCTCTGCACGTTGGACCATGATGCACTCTGTAGAGATAGCTCTCTTCGAAACCGCAATACAAATATTGTGCAAGATTTGGTTAGTGCATTGGGTTGCTTGTGTCTGATACGAAGGGAATACTCCTCTGTAAGTACTGAGGTGTATCCTTATGCTCGCCGTGTTGAGCGTTGTATTAGACTCATACGCGACAAAGTTTACACAAGTATACGCGCTTCTGAAATGGAGGATGCACTGAGTCCATCACAAAGCATAAATAATGCAGTCCAGTTACACCTTAGGGAAGCAATTGCAGGACTAAAATGCATCAGGGCGAGCCTACTATTAAATCCAACGCTTACTACTGAGTTACACGAAACGGCGCTGCTTCATCTAAAGGAGGCAGAACGTGTTTGGAAATCACAAAACACGCAATGTTTTCACGACGTAGAACAAGCACACTCTTCTTCTGATATGGAAACCTCGGGACAGAAAAGCAATAGTTCTACACTGCAAGACTCAGTAGTGGCCTCTCTACTACAATCAAATGACGAAAGTGAACTTATACAGCCCCCTCAAAAACGCTCGCGGTACATCTAATCTTTACTCTCGAGTATGCTCTTAGCCCAATGCCTTATTGTGGATTTCTCTTTATATACAGTCTGGGGAATACTCATTTCGAAACTGCGGTAGACACATCATAGCCTTTCATACACCGTCACTACATATGGTCGGCTCGTACTTTTCCATCCTATATATAGCATTTCTCAGCGATGAAGTATCGAAGAGCTTGGTACTAGAAACTAGGAAAACCCCCCGAACATGCTACACACAAAACCGTATCTGCTGTTAACTCTAATGCTATATGCACAGTTGTGCATATAGCATTCCAAATACATG
>NZ_JAHLEX010000102.1 GCF_023476575.1 Anaplasma phagocytophilum
TGCTCAAAAATAGCACCCTGCGTAGGGCATTATATCAAGACCTCTCTCAGGAGGAGCATCTGGTGGAACCTCAACCCGAACAGGCTTCGATTGGTGTTTCTTCGTCATATGATGATATAAGCACAAGCAATGATCTGAACTCCGAGAGCACTAGCAGAGATGTTACAAAGTACTTACAGGATGTTGCTCCATCAACGACAATTGATGAAGGATCCATTGCTTCATTACAGGATGTGCTATCTGTAGAATCAGAAACTGGAGGACGCTCTACTTAGCCAATGAAATACGATCATATTCTGGGTGCATCCTTGAAACATTGACACGGTGTATCCTTTTCATCATTGCATCGATACGCCCTGGACTTACTGTGGATAAAAAAGTTTTTCGCATATCTTCTTATAAAAAAGCTACTCTCTATTTGAATGCAGGAGCCACTGCTTAATATGCATAAACCAGCAGCCCAATCCAAAGTTGACCAGAGCATCGCATCGTGGCTATCATATTCGTGATAGCTACAGCATCCTTGAAAAACGTGCGTTACATATCTCTGACGTGACATATCTAAAACGCATGCAAAAAACACTATTACCCCACACTAAATCATGCATTAGTAATCTCCGAATCGCACACATAATGCTATATTCACACTTAAATGCTTGCGGAGGAATTTGTAGTATTTTGTCCATTGTAGTACGACAACTGAATAATACGTACCTTACAAACACTATACGGTTCAAAAAAGCATTTTTTACTTAATTACAACATTGATTAGTATGAATCGCAGAGCTATAAAGTATATCATCATGCTGCTGTGTGTTTATTATATCAAAGATACTCCCGTATCGATGCTGAAAAAGCACTGGCCCGAAGCATAGAATCTAGAGATTGTTCGTCCCTATGCTAAGCTACCTAATTACGGTTTTGCTGCACTTACGAACTGTGATTACAGCGCAGCTACAAGATTAAGAATGAGTACGGTATGTGCAACAACAGCTGAATTTGGCATCTCAATTTTTATAGAAATAAACACACATAAAACTGCATGTAGGATTTATAGTGAAAAAAGACTATTGCTTAACCTTATATATTACATCATCAGATATCAACTTATTTCTAGTATGATATGTGAATTCTTTAGCAATCTTCATATGTCACTTTTTACACACATAGTACAATAAATACTTGCTAAAAACCACGCTCCTTACTCATGCTGCGAAACCAAAAACACCGTGGCAATCCCTAAATACCGATAAAGAAGTGGCTAATATCACATAAGCTGTCATTACCCATAAATATACTAAGTATCCCTTTTCATCATGAATCTTCAACACTGTAAAACTTTACCTAAACTATCAATGTTGTTGTCATGTGGGGTAAGATTCATCTCTTTTAAAGCACATAAAGATTTTTAGAAAGATCTCCATATTTTAGATGATCTCAGCAATGTAGCTTATTGTATCTTCTCTTACACTCAATGGTGAAGGTCTATTTAAATATGCTTAAGTAGAGCAAAATACGCAAAAAGTCGGATTCTTGAGAAGAAAAACCTAAAATGAAAACAGCCAGACAACTTACCCAAGCTACAAAGGCTTTCATATGTTATTTGTGGGCAGGTGTTAGATAAACATACAATTAGTAAAAACTCAGAAGGGCTTGGAAGAGATTATATCTTCTGCACGTGCCGTGTCTACAATTGTGAATTTCGGTATCAGCGCTAGTACCAATTCACATAATTTCTCACTCATAGTGCATTTCTAACTCATGGTGCATTACAATTCGAATGTTTATTCTCCGCCTAAGTAGCAATATAAATACTTAACAGTCCGTTTCCAATGTACCACTTTCACAGCCCAGAGAAGGGGATCTGGTACTTTTTGTTTTACACTATATGTCTAGTGGTGTAGGCTGAGTATGTCAAGGTGTGTTACTACGTATGTTCACAACGTGTGAGAATGAGTCGTCGCTAGGTTTGCGTACTTTGCTGGTGGTAGAAGCGCCTGCTACAGCTCCGTGTTCTGCGCACTATGCCTTGCGGTGTCTATACTAGATGCGCAAGTTTCCATACATGTAAGGCGTGGCTTTCTGAAAAAAACAGGCCTTTCTGTCCTTACAGGAATAAAAGTACCGCTTTGTCACTAAAAGTAACTAAGATGAGGCACCCATGACTCTGCTGCTTAAGCCACACCCGTCAAAAAAGTCTATTATGCTTCTTGGTGGCCCGATAGATTTCTTGTTATGCCGTGATCAAAATAGTAATCCTGCACAACGCAGTATAGTCTTACTCTTAGCAGAGGGTTTTACTATACGTGAGGGCAGTAACGTAGCTCCTGAACACATACATGAGAATCTAACTCACCCAAGTTTATTAGCAAGAGCTCTGGCTAATACAGCTGCTAACAGTCCTACTTTCCAAAAAGTACCTTTCCAGCTGTGGCATGCCCTTGCACTTGCCTATAACAGCCTGCCTGGAAAAAACCAGGAATGCGATCTCGGAAATTTCATTCTTGGATGCCTGGATGGGATGTCTGAAGATATGGAAATAGTTAGAGAAGAGAACTCTAACGCAATTGAAGTTCAGAGTTACACTACTTTCTCCAGGATGCATTCTATCGTGGCTTCAGCACCTGCTAGCTACAGGAACGGTATGCTGATATTGCACGAATCATGCATGTTTAGTATTGTGGACAGCGCTGGTGCGTCCAAAGCCAGAGTTAAGCTGTTGGTGGAGTATGACGTTGCTCCATCGAAAAAGGCGGAGAATGTTTACCGCCTATCTTTAAGAAGAGCAAAGCTTGTGCTTACTCACAGAAGTGGTAAGCCAGTTTCACCAGGAACTCCTGGATCTGTGTGTAATTGGAGCGATGTTCCCAAATATCTGTCAAAACACTATGTGGAAGTCCCTGGTAAGATTAGTGATGTATGCTACAGCACGTGTAATCTGCAGGTGCATAACCCATATTACATCACTCGTAGGGTTTTTTACGATGTAAAAACTGTTGATGAATGTGTCCTGAGAGCTTGCAGCGTTATTAGCGGTATGCCGCTGGGAATCATCAAGCTTTCTTTTTGTAATACAGTAATAAGTAGCATAGACCGTGACACGTACCGGGTTACTGTGCGCGGCGTTGTTGCTCTGGAAGGATGCGATGCACCTAGTGTAGTTCAGCAGGGCGCTGTTTCTCCTGGGGACAAGGGTGATGGATCCAAAGTGGGGGTCTGCATGTCTTTTATGGCCTCTCCGGTGCAAAGTGCATGTGCCACTCTTCTTCGTGAAGTAGTGTGCACTTTAAGTGGATTGGAAGACTCTGTACCACTGAAAGATTTCCTCGCTGGCAGTGCAAGAGCTATACCTTCTCTAGGTGGCACTGTTTACTGTTTTGGTAAAGAAGTAGTAGCTCACAGCAGTGCTATATGGACAGATCTGACGAAGCGTCATCACCTGGCATCTCACTCTGTACCTGTGCGTGGGGACTGCGGTATTTTCATGCAACCGTCTGACCAAATACGTGAAAGCTTAAGGATGCAGCCAAAGCGTGCTGCACATATTGTGGAGAAAACTGGGGTAAACCCAAAAGGTCTTCAGTTACTCTTATCTGATATCTTGAGTAACAGCAGTGGGGGACCTCTACAAGTTGCTCTTGTTGCTCATTACGTGGCGCATGAAGGTGTTGTTACTGATAAAGGTGCTGATGCTAGGAGCTTATCTGTTAATCAGCATAGATTAGAAGAGCATCTAATATTCGGAGTTGTCGGTGCTTCTGGTATTCATATTCACACTTGCGTTGATTATATTGTGGAAGATATAGACACACGCGGTGGCGTAGAAGACCAAAATCTCCTCGTCCGTAACGTACGTATAGGG
>NZ_JAHLEX010000103.1 GCF_023476575.1 Anaplasma phagocytophilum
GCCTACAACAATCTGTTTTCTTCTCAATAGCGTCAGAAAGACTCATCTTGTATAGCAATCCTACAATACTTATGAACATAAGATTTTGCACAGACATTCCAAGAGTAAGTTCTATATTTAGAGCGCATGTAATATCAGCGTAAATATTGACGTAATTTCAAGACGAAATCCTCGAATACGGCGAGCAACAAGCTATTTTTTATAGAAAATAACTATTGCACTTAAGCAAAATCTCAAGATTCTTGCATATGAAATATCTTCCAATTATATAGAAATATCGGGCATGGCTTCTTATAAAAGTGCTATACTTATTAATAAAAAGTTAATAATTTAGCAATTATTTTTTTCTATAAAGAAATAATTGCATATGTAGGATAGTTGGTAATATGTGAAGAGATTTCGTAAGGTGCATTGATGCTTGTTATATCAAAACACTTTTCAAGACCCCCTTTTTATAATATTAGGTTCCTAGCTTCAAAGGGAGCGTTGTTTGTAGGTTTGAGATGGGCGTGGTCATAGTAGAGTCTCCTTCTAAGGCGAAGACTATTAGTAAGTACTTGGGGAAGAAATACAATGTTATTGCTTCTTTTGGCCACATAAGGGATTTTCCAGCGAAGAGTGGATCGGTTGATCCTTCTAATGATTTTAAAATGATATATGAGATTATCCCGAAATCAGAAAAGCACCTGGATAAGATAGTAAAAACTGTCCGTGCTGAAAAAGAGGCTATATATCTCGCTACGGACCCGGATCGCGAAGGAGAAGCAATAGCTTGGCATATAATAGAGGTTTTGAAGGAGAAGTGTGCCATAGCAAAAGATGTTACAGTGCACAGGATGGTGTTCAATGAAGTAACAAAAAGAGCGGTTACTGCTGCTATTGATAATTGTCGTCCTATAGATATGAACTTGGTTCGTGCCCAACAAACACGCAGAGTGTTGGATTATCTTGTGGGGTTTACACTGTCTCCGCTGTTGTGGAGAAAATTGCCTGGTAGTAGATCGGCGGGTAGAGTGCAATCTGTGGCGCTTCGTCTACTTTGTGAGAGAGAATATGAAGTAGAGCGGTTCAAGACTCAGGAGTATTGGGATGTTGGAGTAGATCTGCAAAACAAGGGTGGTGAGAAATTCGAGACCGTTCTTAAGTGTTATGCAGGTGAGAAGCTCGAGAAGTTTTCAATAAGTACGGAAGAGCAGGCTAAGGAATACGCGGAGACTGTTAAGAATCAGAGCTATACCGTAGCGTCTGTTGAGTCGAAGAAGACTAAGCGCAACCCATATCCCCCTTTTATCACATCGAGTCTACAACAAGAGGCATCTACAAAATTGGGGTTCTCTGCGAAGAATACCATGATTATAGCTCAGAAGTTATATGAAGGTATAGATATCGGAGGGGAAATAGTAGGTCTTATAACGTATATGCGTACAGATGGTTTTTATATTTCTGAAGATTCCGTAACCTATATACGTGATACAATCAAAATGCAGTTTGGGGAGAAATATCTATCCAAATCTATTAGGAATTATACTAAAAAAGTGAAAAATGCACAGGAAGCGCACGAAGCTATACGTCCTACGGACATTACTATGCTACCTGAGCAGCTATCAAAATACCTCACAGATGAGCAATTGAAGCTTTATACACTTATATGGAAAAGGACGCTTGCTACGCAGATGGAATCGGCAATTATCGATCAGGTAGCTGTGGATATTAAGTCATCATGTGGGGAAATAAGTCTTCATGCAACTGGATCGACTCTCAGTTTTGATGGTTATTATAGAGTATATGGTTCTGAAGATAGTGATAAGCGTCGTATGTTGCCGCAACTTCGCGAAGGTGAAAGCTGCGAGCTGCTGGAAGTACATCCTAATCAGCATTTTACTCAGCCGCCTGCTCGATACAGTGAAGCTAGTTTAGTGAAAAAAATGGAAGAAATCGGTATCGGTAGACCTTCTACTTATGCGACGATTATTTCAGTTTTGCAGGAAAGGGGATACACGCAACTGGAGCAAAAGCGTTTTGTTCCAAGTGAGAGGGGGAGAATAGTAAACGCCTTTTTGACGAACTTTTTCAGAAAGTACGTGGAGTACGACTTTACGGCTAATCTAGAGGAAGAGCTTGATCTTATCTCAAATGGGAAGATGGTTTGGAAGGAAGTTTTGAGTCAATTCTGGGATAAGTTCATATCGGATGTCAGTTCCGTAAAAACTATTGAAGCAAGTGAGATATTGAAAGCTATTACCAGAGATTTGGAGAATTATGCATTTTCTTCAGTAGATGGCGAGGGCATTAGCAGGGTTTGTCCACAGTGTGGATCGGGTGAACTCATGCTAAATATAGGCAAGACTAGTGCGTTTTTGGGATGCAATAGGTACCCTGAATGTAGATATACGAGAGGAATTGGTGAAGATGGTAGCGCTTCTCCACCTGATGATGCCTCAAGAATTTTGGGTATAGATGAAGAGACTCAGGAAGAGATTTTCCTAAAGCGTGGGCCATACGGCGAATATTTGCAGCTAGGTAATAGCACAAAGCGTGTTTCTTTAACTAAGAGCGCTGGTGAAATTACTGTAGATATTGCGAAGAAGATGCTATCTCTTCCATTGGTCCTGGGATGCTATCCAAATACTGATAAAGAGATAAAATTGGGTATTGGCCGCTTTGGACCGTACCTTTTTTACAATGGCATGTATTTTTCTATCAAGAATAGGGAAGACTACATCAACATAAGCCACCAGGAAGCTGTAGAAATAATAGATAAACAATCTGACAAAAAGGCTAAACTTTTGGGCCAGAACAAGGATGGTAAAGATGTATACGTATGTAAGGGAAGGTACGGCTTTTATCTAAAGTGTGACGAGGTAAGCGTAGCACTAAAGGGTAGATCTGAAGATATTACGCTGGAGGATGCTATATCGTTACTGAGTCAGAAATAGTAAAGAAGAGCTAATCAGAGTAAATCCAGGGTAGGCGGGGTTTTGTACTATCTATAAATGTGTTGATCTCATTTTTAGGCGCTCTTTCCTGCTTTCAGCTTGCTGCGCAACTTCAACAGTGAGGGGGTCGTTTTTTCTCTCATTATATTATAGAGTGCTCTCTAGCAGGCTTTATTATGTGCATTAGGCACTTGTGGATTCATAGATCTGGCTGATTGAAGAAGATGCACGTGCAATATTGCCTATTTTGGACTAAGAGTGCGTGAAGCTCTCCACAAAGTAGATCATTATAATGTGCCTTGTAGGCTGTAAGCGCACTGCTAAGCTATTAGCTAGAGACTCCATGCTGGCAATAGTGCAAGCTTTCGTAATTGTTAAGGCTATTGAGAAATAAATGAGTTCTTTTGCAGATGCACAAAGTGGAAGTACTAACAAGATTAAAGGGTGATAAAAGCTGCTTTTTCATATCACCAATGTGTTGTCTACAGCATAATGGTGTTGTTATATGCATTCAGCACTATGCTGAGGGCTATAAAAGCGAGATTTGGCACAGAGCAGGTGTGTTCTAGGAATAACACCGCCTTAGAAGTGTGTATAGGATGTAAAAAGACACCATATTTGAATAAAATCTCTTTAATCAGCGGAAAGCAGTGACACTTTCAAGCATTATAGTTAAGTTGCTTTTTCTCGAGCTATTGGAATGGTGCGCACGCTAAAGCGCTGCTCACGCATATGAGATGTATGCTAGCATGGCATCTTTGCACATGACAACAACTGATGCAGAGCACCTTTCCAGGCTCATCATGCT
>NZ_JAHLEX010000104.1 GCF_023476575.1 Anaplasma phagocytophilum
CATAACCAACACTACCTTCCATAGCTACAAGCATGTTGTCCTTAAACCCAATCCGAGGATCGGGTGTATTCCAGTCAAACTTGTTAGACTCAAGTTTGACACTCTTACCATCCTTTAAGTATGGATACACTGCCCTAGTCTCTCCGTTACTCTCCCTTATACTAAAATCTCTTATCTTGCAGACTGTACCTTATACACTAAGGTTGCAGATAGAACAGCAATCATGGACAGTTACGGTAATAATGTACAGAACTACTTCACGCACTGCAAGTTTTGTACTAATAACTCGAAAAAGCTATATATAACGCTTCTACTCACATTGCTGATATCTTTTTCACTCACCTATATCGACAAAGTGCGACTTTTATCGTCTCAGCTAGCGGTGTGATAGGAAATTTTATCTGTATTTTTTCCAAGTCACAGTATACCTATTCTCTGAAATGAGATATTGCTCCGTCAATACCGTATTTTTGAATTACTTCGTTCACCATGGTCCTCTGGTTTATAGAGATACTCAAAGAATTGTTGATTCTTATATCACTGATCTTAATGGTGCTCGCCTCAACAATATGAAATTCTAGCACTATAAAATCATCTCTATGCTCCGGGTGGGTTAACCGAACACGAACTGCGTACTTACCTTCACCCAGTGCACGAACAGACATAATCTTCATCCAATGATGCGCAAACTCCTTCAACTGAGTCACATATACTTTCTTGATGTATTGACTATATGCATCCTGAAATTCATCTCGCTGACGTATATCTGCATCTTTCCAGTATTGCCCCATTGCAAACTTAGCAAGTCTAGGAAAATCAAGAACCTCCTGCACCGCTTGTCCTAAAGATTCTCTAACTGCCTTGCCTTCTAAAACAATAACATGTATCCTCGACCTTAACTCTTCCACAAATTGGCATATGTGCTGATATTGTTGCTCGCAGGCGTATCCAGCATTAGAAAATGCCATAAACATGAAAAGAGACACCGTCACAACACTGCACAACGCTTTTCTGCACTTCCAGAACATCTCAACCATTGCAACACCGATGCCTAATATTAATCAGTAGTGATTATCGTAAGATTAATGCATGCGCATTCGGCCTATCTTTCTTAATTAGCATCTGAACACTCTTCATGTTCGATCTCTATCGTAACATGCGAGATACCAAACTTTTTCTGTAACAACTTCTTGATCGATTTAACTACTTGTACAGAACTTGCCACATCAGAAGAACCACAGGCTATGCGTACGTGCATAGTCATTATTGGATACTCTGCAGTTAATGACCAAAGATGCACATGGTGTACGTCAATTACATTTGGTATTGCACTTGTAATATTCCTTTGTAGCTCACCTAAGTCGATATTGTACGGCTTGCCTTCAAGCAAAATGTTACTTGAGTTTTTTACAATACTAAATGCACTGATAAGCATCACAGTACTGACCAATAAAGACAACATTGGGTCTATTATCTGCCACCCGCTAAACCTGATGATTATCGATGAAACAATCGCAGCCACAGAACAAAGGAGATCTCCAATAACATGCAGAACAGCACTGCGGATGTTGAGATTATGCTCTCCTCTTCTGTACATCATACAAAATACAAAGATATTTGCAGCAAATCCCACCACTGCCACAGGCAGCATCAAATGTCCATGAACCTCCACAGGGTTCACAAAACGTTTGATAGACTCAATGACTATTAGCGCAGCTATAACGAACCAGGATATTCCATTGACGAATGCCGCCATAACCTGAAACCGATGATAACCGTAGGATCTTTGTTCATCCGCCTCTTTAGTGGCCAACCTGTACGCCGCAAAGCTCAAGATAAGCGCCACTAAATCAATAAATACATGCCCTGCATCAGAAAGGAGAACCAATGAATGCGATATCAAACCACCGATTGTCTCGACTACCAACGTGCACGCCACTACGACAATGGCCATTACCATCCGTCTGTGCAAGCTAGGAGAATACTGACTATTGCAACTTGTCATTACACACCACACCAACAGTGGGTGATACTGGACTCGAACCAGTGACCTTTTGCACGTCAAGCAAACGCTCTACCACCTGAGCTAATCACCCAATATTTGCTATAATAGGATATATCAACTAAAAGTCAATTTTGCTCTACAGCTAACTTAATAGCTGAGAGAACGAAAAATATGCTAATAGGTATGAGGCACAGCATGCCCACTCCAAGGAGCGTCATAGTGTACGTATAAAATACTACACCCTGCAATGCCTGAAGAAGGAGATTAAAGTACACTACTACGGGAACTACTATAGGGAATATTAAGACCTGCGCAATTACCAATCCTCCTTCACCACCTAGAACCAATGCATGTCCCACAGCAGCGATAAAATTCACTATCAGCAGTGTTGCACTCAATATTGCACCAAATACAAGCACATGTATAAAGCTATTTCCCAAGACAACAAAATCTATAACCATTGCAACGATACTGATTGGTATCGTGACGCAAAACCAATTTGCAAGTATCTTGAAAAATAAAATAATCTCCGGAAGCAAGTTTTGTATTAGCAATTGTTCCAGGACTCCGCTGTAATAATCCTCTTCAAACAGCGCTCTTATAGAGATTTGCATCACCGAAACACCACATACCCAAAAAAGAGATGGCATAACACTTGCGATACATTCCGGTGGCAATACAAATAGTGCAGTTCCTACTACAATAGCAAACAACACTGCAACATGTGCTGAACTCCCTCCTCGACGGGCAATAACTCGTAGTTCATGTACAAATGCTTTTAAGTATGACACTCTAGCGAAACACAATATTGCTTTCTTGCAGCATAGTAATACACCAAATATTAATCAAGCATTCTTAGGATCTGTGTTTCAGTTATGCATTAACGAGGGTGAAAGTGGTATTACCGAAAGACTATGTCTTCGACGATGAAGACGATGAAAATTACATGAACCATAGGCAATTAGACTACTTTAGGCAGAAGCTTATTCAGTGGAAGGCGGCACTGAAAAAGGAGTCGGAAGAAAAAACTAGGGAAGTGTTACAATCTCATGTAGACGCTGACTTAACCGATATGGCTACACGGGAATATGACACTGATCTTACATTACAGGCTTGTAATCGCAATGACGAACTTGCTTTAGAAATCGACAAAGCTCTTCAGAGAATAGATGAAGGGTTATACGGCTATTGCGAAGAGACAGGAGAAAAGATAGGCTTAGGAAGATTAAAGGCAAATCCAGTAACTTTATATTGCATAGAAGAACAAGAACGCCGTGAAAGACAGCAAAAGCTATACAACAGCAGTGATCCGTATGACGAAGATTTATAAAGTAATGACTGATGGGGGTCAATACGTGTCAACATATAACTCTGCTAGGAAAAAGTTCTTATGCTGCGTATTTATTGCGGAAAGATCGCTACCAGGTGCAGGACATTCGGTAAGTTTGCTACGTTAGATAATTGCTCTACAATTAACAGCATAAGAGAGGTGCCTATTCAAGAAGCAGATCACAGATTTTTTTGTTCCGCAGGCGTGAGAGAGCTTAAACCCTACTTAGCGCTATTGTAATTACGAGTGACATCACTTTTTATACCACTTTTACCACCTAGACCAACACAAGCATAAGGAACAACACCTAAACCTTCACTAAGAAGATCATAACAAGCATTGACCATGACTGAAGTAGAAGAAACGGCCCTAATCTCAACAACCTCACCCCCTTCAA
>NZ_JAHLEX010000105.1 GCF_023476575.1 Anaplasma phagocytophilum
AACAGCTAAACTCTGAACTAATAGTCTTATAATGGCTCGCGATTCATCCCCTTATATATTATCACTATGTATGATTATAGCGCCCGTATATACGCTAAGCTGTACCATGTACAGATCCTTCAGATTTGTAACAACTTTGAGTACAAAAATTAGTGTATCTAGTGTGTCAAGGGCAATACCTTAAGTGAGAAGAGTAATATACGATGCAAAACACTAAAAGGCTGGCTGAATTTACCCATACAGATAGCCATATCCCGGAACAAAACAAAGCTATAACAATGTAGATAGCTATAATCCTCTTCCTTGACTAGGAGAGCTGCTAGAAGCTAGGTATGACGATGCCTTAGAAGAACTTGCTCCAGAAACTTGACTGGCAACAGCTCCTTCTTTCCCTTCGGTTTGAGCGTGAAAATCAAAGTCCGTACTTGTATAAATCTTTGGTTTTGTACCTGATAGTATGTCGTGTACGTTTATTTCAGGTTCAGAAGTCAGAGTTTTGATCGCGCTTACTCCTTTCCACACACAGTGCAGAGGAATAGTAACCATAGCAAAACCAGCACCACCAGTTACCAATGAAACGCATAACATCGCGAACAAACCAATTGGAGCTGTTACCAGATCAGCACACAACTCATCTGTAGTCTGCTCCTTCTTCCCGAAAATGTTCATACGTTCCTTCAAGAACTTTAAACCTCCCCGCATGACACCGGAAATTCCCTCTGAAGCATTTGGCAATATAGAAGATACGAGCTTCTCAAAGACAGACGATTTATCTAGCACATATTTACCCTCGCGCTGAGCCTGCCTGATAACTTCCTCCTCTTCATCAAAATCAGGAGTGTTACTAGCAGCATCTACCAGGTCTAAAAAGCTATCAAGGTATTCAGGAGTTAAATCTTTTTTTACGAAGTCGCGAGGTCCTTCAAACTGTGCAAGTTTATACATACTGAGAGCAAGGACCCTTCTACGCTCACAAGTCTGTAAATTATTAAACATATACCTATATATCGCAGATGCTTTTTCTTCACCGAAAGCCTCTACTAGCAACTCCCTCATTCTCGTATTAAGGTGCTCAGAAGCGACTTGCTCACGCAATGCAGAATGCTCCGGTGCACTAGGATCGGAAACCTTTGCTGCAAGAGCCAGTTTTTCTTCCGAGCCACTAGCTAACAAGCCCGCTATGCTTCGCTCAACAGCATCAGAAATTTCCTTGTTTACAGCGGCAACTACGTCCGCATTGCTTTTTCTACAAATTCCTACGATATTTTCGGGTTTTAGATTACTATCCTCCAGATGGAGCTTGATGTTAGATATAGGCACAACATCACCTCATGTAAAATGCGGCTAAAAATAAGGGAATCACATATCTATCATAAAGGATACAAAACCCACCATGTCAGTATAATATATGCTGCAACAAATTGCAACAGTGGAAAAGCTTTTGAATCCGTGACAGCAAACAGTCCTAGATATACTATGTAGTGTAATACATTTGTGAAGTTTATGTAGTGATAGTAGGGATATTTGGTGGAACTTTTGATCCTCCTCATGAAGGACATGTCTATATTGCGCAGAAACTCAGAAAGTTATTGCGGCTTAGAGAAGTATGGTGGGTAGTTACTAGTAGAAATTACCTCAAGTCTTCAAGTAAGTACGATTTAGAGAAGAGAAAAGACCTTGTTCAGGAAGTTGTTATGAAGCTACAGGGTATGCGTGTAATGACAATGGATAGTCCTAGGGGATATGAAGTAGTACAATATTGCAAGAATAAATACCCGAGCTTTAAATTTATTTGGATAGCGGGATCAGATAATATGGCTTCGATCCACCGCTGGTATAGATGGAGGGATTTCTGTGAAATGGTCCCTATTGTATTTTTAGAGCGTGCTGTATCCACGTATAAGGTTTTAAAAAAGCCGTTTGCATCAGTGGTTCCTAGAGTGAATTTTTCTTCCGACAGTGTATGTAACATATCGCGAGGGTGGAGCATAATAAGGACTAGAGCATGTGATATGTCATCAACTAAGATAAGAAACAAACTGTAAATGTTACGGCGTATACGTAAGGCCTGTGAAATACTGTTGTTGACGCTGGGAGGGGATGATAAAAAGAAGGTAGAGACGCTTGTGAACGTCATAATTTTCTAGAACATAGGAGGCTGCATGTAGAATGTTTATATTACGTCGTGTTGTGATAATCGTGTAACATATTTATGTGTAGTTCCTAAAGTCTTTAGGTTACTTAAGCGGTATTTTCAAGGAGGATTTCAGTGCAGCTTGGTGTCAACGTTGATCATGTGGCAACACTTCGCAATCTCAGGGGCACAACATATCCCAGTATAGTTGAGTTGGCGAACATAGCGGTAGAACATGGCGCAGATTTCATTACTGTTCATTTGAGAGAAGATAGACGACATGTTCGAGATGATGATCTGTATGCGTTGAAGAAGCATGTGAATGTGCCTATAAATTTAGAAATGGCTGCTACTGAAGAAATGCTGGCCATAGCCAAAGAATTATCACCAGAATGTGTGTGCCTGGTTCCGGAGAAAAGAGAAGAGGTGACGACGGAATCCGGTCTGGACACTAAATTACTTTATGATACCCGTTTATCTATTATTAGTGAGCTGCAAAGGCATGGCATAAAAGTAACGTTGTTTCTCGATCCTAGCGAAGAAGATATTGCCTGCGCGAAAAGAATGAATGTTGACAAGATAGAGCTTCATGTTGGTGCGTATTGTATCAATCGTGCCTCGCAGGAGTTGGAAATTATTACACATGCAGCGCAACTAGTGCATGAAGCAGGGATCATATGTCACGCGGGACATGGCATAGATTATGAATGTGCCGCAGCTATATCAAAAGTGGAGCATATCACAGCAATAAATGTTGGCCATTTTCTTGTTTGTGAGGCTATAACACAGGGTATGGGGAATGCGGTACGAAAAATGAAAGATATAATAACATCCTGATATCTAGCTGGAGTGCTGGGCAAAAAAATGAGACGTTGCGCTTAGGGAAAGAGAAACTGTGAAGTCTGGGTATGTAAATGCTGAGTTGTAAGGTATGCTGGCAGCGTTGATATAAGTGTGATATCAGCTGTCTTTATAAGGTTTGCACTCTGTTAGTATGCAGATGAGCCGCTTCGTTCACGTCTAAGTAGAGCAGTAATCAAGCTTTGTTGTGTTCAGAATATTCTAAGGCGGTACGAGGGACAGGGTTAATGTAAACTCTACCTAATAAGAAAGTATGAAACAAGAGCACATATCACTCGTGATTTTTTATAGTTCTGCTTACGGTGATCTCTAATTTTCAAAAGTGGAACAGTTTGCGTAGAACACTATGTCAATTTATGATGCGCCGTGCCGCACGTCCTTTAGTATTAAGAGTTTCCTATACATACGATCAATTTTAGTGATACTGCGGATGCAACGTGTATATTTTTTCAATTAGGAATATGCTTTTAAGAAAGGAAATTTTTCTTGCTTAAAACATGAATGCTGTTGGCTATATGTGAAAGCAAAGCATGCTCCGTCTAGGCTTTTTCCAGAACCCCATAATCCATATTCCTAGATCCATTGATATTTCTTTCAATGATCAAGAATTTAATACCCTATAAAACCATGTATGGAGACATCTTTATTGTGTGGGCCTATTTATTTTATAAATGCATTAGGG
>NZ_JAHLEX010000106.1 GCF_023476575.1 Anaplasma phagocytophilum
ATTCCATGGATGACATATATAAGCTTTCTTAGAGATACATAAGTTTTCTTAGAGATACAGGCGCATTGTCCGTGTTCCAGTCAAACTTGTTAGACTCAAGTTTGACACTCTTACCATCCTTTAAGTAAGGATATACTGCTCTAGTCTCTCCGTTACTCTCCCTTATACTAAAATCTCTTATCTTGCTAAACTCTGCTCTGTATTCCAGTATTCCTACCTTAAATAATAACTGTAGTGCTTGGATTTGAATGACAGATTAGAGAGCACACTCCTACAGTTTTTTGCTACAGAAACTTGACACATGGAGCAACTAAATTGACTAAGATTGTAGAGAGAGCTTTATGTCACCTATACTCAAGTCTATGTAACCTGTCGGTAATTTTGATGTTTCTAACATGCACAGTCCCCAATTTTCCGTAGATGCTATCATTTCTCCTACACATTGCTGATTTACAAAAATTTCTCCCGTTTGAGGAAGACTTATACCACTCTTAGAAAAGACAGTGCAAAGTGTCTTTTTTGCACCAATCCTGTGCATCCTTGCAACCACTTCTTGCCCTGTATAGCAGCCTTTTGTGTGGCTAATAGCGTTGAGCTTGTCTAATCCAAAATGTAGAGGGAATGATTCCCCGCTCACCATATCAGTGGCACAGTTGGGTATAGTATTGACCATTCTCAACATGCTGTATTCAGTGTTGCTTTGTAATGTGGGAATGTAATATTTTACGGAACTTGTATTAGGTACTATGCATCGCACACCCATATTTATACACCGTGGATCCTGAAAAACAACAGTTCCGTCTTCCAAAGTTTTCGTATAACCAGGGTCTCCCAAACGTTGCTTTGTGTCTAATGCTATAGAATACTCGTCACAGCTCTTGATTTTTACTTTTAATACAACCCGATATAGTCGTAAAAGCTCTATTATCGGCATTATAGCTTCGCGCTCACAGTCCAGCAGAAAGTGCTTGTCACATTTTATCAAAAAGAAATCAAATAAAAATCTTCCCTTTGAGTTGAGAATCAAGTTGTATACTGCCGAAGGAGATTCCATCTGGAGCACATCGTTTGTTGTGATGTTATGCAAGAACTTTGCGGCATCTGCCCCAGAAACTTTTATAACACCACGACTTTGACTCAAAAACATCTTACCTCCGTGTACTCCACGCTTCTATTCTATGAGGTGGATGATACTGATACATGGAATATAATTCAAATAATGCTTTGCACATCTATTAATGCGTCTTTTTTTCTTTGAGACCGTATTTTTAGCCATGCATTGTATATTCCAAAACTGCCCCCTATCACTAGCATTGTACAACCAATCCAGACTAGGCTAATAAGAGGTTTGTATCGCATCTGGACCGAGATACCTTTTTCAAGATCTGTATCACCAACCACCATGTATATATCGGCTAAAAAACTATGATATGTGCTGCTGATCACATTGCGCGTGCCTTCTACGTGATAGAATCTATTTTCTGGAAAAAGTGTTTGCAGTATCTTTGGTGAATCCGCTTTAGTAATAGAAAATCTTCCTACTAAAGCATCGTAATACTCCTGAGAAATAATGGAAACATCCTCAAATACAGCTTGAAAATCATGAACGCTGATAGTATCACCCACCTTCATATACTTATAGCTTTCAGTCTGATATGCGCTAGAGTATATGATCCCCGCAGTTAGTATTGCGACTCCTAGATGTGCTGAGAGCATTGCGCACCTGCCAGGACGTAAAGCACTCCGAATAGCAGTCCATGATAGGGGATCGTGTAATTTGCTGAAAAAGTCCTCAACAATAGAAAAAAATAAAAAACATGCAAGCAGAATGAGGATTCCTGAAATCCCACAATACATGGCACATGGTAAGAAAATAGCAGCGAAGGCTGTAGAAATCTTAAAACTCAGCTTAAATGTCTTATAGCCATCCCAACCTATACAAGGTAACACAATTAACATGCATAGAAGTCCGGTATGTAAAACGCTGAAAATGTTACTATAGTAAGGATATCCCACAGAAATCGTCTCTCCTTTAAAGAATTCCCATAAAATTGGATATACCGTGCCAGTGATTATGGTGGAAAACGCTATAAGAAGTAATACTGCAAGACCAACCAAAAGCGTTATTTTTGATGCATAACGGAAGTCACAGTATTCGTCCCTCTTTTTGCAATACATTATAAATATTGTATAGCAAATTAGGACGATAACACTTATAAAAACGAGGATAAAAACGCCGCGTGTATCGTCAAAAGCGAAAGTATGCACAGAAATTAATAATCCGGAACGCACTAAAAATGTGCTGTATAAGCTACTTAGAAAAGTAGACACTGCCAGAAAATATGTGAAGTTACAATATACTCTACTCTTCCTGACAATTGGCAACATATGAATTAGCGCCGTACTAAGAAGCCAAGGTAGCAACACAACATTCTCCACAGGATCCCAAGCCCAAAAACCACCCCAGCCCAGGACTCTATAAGCCCACCAACCGCCAAGAGCAACACCAAGTGTCAGGAATGACCACGCATTCAGCGCCCACACTCGAATTATTTTAGCCCACTCTACAGGATCGTAATTCAGTATAAGGGCTGCAATGGTAATAGATAACACTGGAGCCAACCCCGTATAACCACTAAACAAAATGGGGGGATGTATAGTAAGGCCAATATCTTGTAATAAAGGGTTAAACCCAAGCCCATCTTCGGCAAGAGAAAACACCCGCAAAAAGGGATTAGCGAATATCGCACCAAAAGCTGTAAATCCTGCTAGCATGAGGTGCTGTGAAGTAAGAGCTATTCTTTTAAGGTTATCAGCCTTGTGAGCAAATTCCATGATGGCTGTATACATACTTAGTAGCCACAAAAATAGAAGGTAAGAACCCTCATAATTTCCCCATACACCGGTAATCTTGTACAGTACTGGTTGTAGAGAATGTGAATTATTTAAAACGTGCTCAAATGAGAAGTCATCTACAACCCTTAAGTATATAAGAAGAGTCACAGAAGCGCTTAATAACCCCAGAACGGCATAAGACAGGTATGCACTCAGGGACGCAGATAATCTCACTGATACAGGGTACAGCAACGACAATATACAAGGAAGTGTGAGAAAGGCTACGAAACCATCAACGAAGTACTGCATTATGGCATAGGAATAGAATTAGGAATACGCCATTATATACTTCTAATCCTCTAAGTACTAGATACAAGATGAGCAATCCTGGTTTATAAATCTATGGTTGTTCTAATATGTTTTCCTTTAGTTTTATTATTGGGTATCAGATTTTATATTCAGGGTTCTATAATCAAGCTATCCATGAATTTATTTTAGATATAAAGGTTATGAATCGCGAGGTATACCAAGATCCTACGTAATAATTCTTATTATTAAAAGGCAAGGCCAAGAGTATTAAGGATAGTGGAAAAGATGAAGCAGATACAGTATATCTACTAGCTAAGGAGTTGGCTTTTATTTTGTAGTGTCTCTCGTTTACAAATGAGCTTAATTTACGAGTTGACTAAGTAACTACGCTCCTCCGAATATCTAAAAGCAGTCTCTAGGTATGTTTTGTTTAGTAATCCTAGGATTTCATATCTGGTTTATGTATAGGGTTCTCTTATTAGATAAGGTAAGGACATTGTT
>NZ_JAHLEX010000107.1 GCF_023476575.1 Anaplasma phagocytophilum
GAGGGAGGCCAAATAGATTAATCTTCCTGCACAAATTAGGACATCGAGAGAGCTATGCTCTTACTGACTTTACTGTATTCCTGCATACAGTATCTGTGGCAAAACCTGGTACGTTCACCCAAAACAAGATAAATGCATGCTCTGTGGGCATACATAGCTACTCTAGCACACTTGACAATGAACCACCTCCAAATTAACACGCACAATATTAGTACAACTAAAAAGACTCCAGAAGCATCTTTGTTATGTATTGTGCAAATCCTCAATGTACCCAACAAACATACTTATTTAAGTCAGCAATCCCACTTCTTAAATTTACAGCACTACTGTAATTTCCTCGTCGTATCACAGTTTACGCTATTATTTTAGTGTCTGAAAAACCAAGTATCTGTAATAATACAGTAAATAATGGTTGCGTCGTTAGAATATGATAATCAGTATAGTAGTTGACAGTATATTGAAGCCCGAAAATAAGCAGGTTTACACAGTTAGCCTGCCTGATGAAGTCGATAAAGAGCTAGTGGTACGCATAGGACAGCTACTTTCTAATGCCGTGACTGATAAATTCTACGCTTTCGTTTACGAAGACAATGTATATTCCCCAGGGCTACCTGGTTACAGAAACGTGGTGTCCGGAACCCCATATGACATGTTTGACGTTTTCAATGCTGCATCTTCCATAGAAACGGCGTATCTTCCCGGAATGACAGATAATGTCGGAGATACTGCGGCACAAATTATAAGAGAATCCTTTGGTATTGAAAATGTGCGCGTGCATGCTTCAGAGATTTCTTTTTACAAAATATCCAATCCCCAAGCAAAAAATTGTAATCCTCTGGTCAAGTACTGCAAACTGGTAAGGCATGACCCCAGCAAAAAACTATTTAACGTACAGTTTGTTGGCAATCAACATGTAGAAGAACTCAATAGGGGTATGGCTAATCTTAGCCATACCCCCCACCCTATACCATACCTTAGAGCTCTTGATATCGGGGGCTCGGCACCATACTCTAAGAACGTGTGTAGTGTCGATTTGCATGTCAGTGACAATGAATTAATGCAAATTAGTAAAGATGGAATACAAAATAGGGGGCCGTTAAATCTCTCTTTAGACGCCTTAAAAGCGATAAGAGCTTATTTTGAGAAGTATAATAGATCACCCAATGACATTGAATTGGAAACTCTTGCTCAAACCTGGTCAGAGCACTGCAAACACAACATATTTTCGTCCTCCATAGATGAAATTGCGGAAGGCTTGTACAAGCATTACATAAAGCGTGCTACCAAAGATATAAACTCGCCGATATGTGTATCTACGTTCTCTGATAATGCAGGTGCAATAGTATTTGATGACGATTTCCTAGTAGTAGACAAAGTAGAAACACACAACAGCCCATCTGCCCTGGATCCTTTTGGAGGAGCAGAAACTGGAATACTCGGCGTGAATAGAGATATCATAGGATTTGGCCTGGGTGCAAAACCTATCATGAACGCCTACTATTTTTGCTTTGCAGAATCCCTAGAGCAACCCTTATATAGAGATAAAGAATGTAAAGAACCCGTGCTTTCACCCACACAAATTATGGATGGGGTGATATTGGGCGTAAACACAGGCGGAAACTGTTCGGGAATTCCCACAGCTATAGGCTCGATGTATTTTCATAATCGCTTCTGTGGCAAGCCTCTGGTTTTCGTTGGTAGCACAGGCATTATACCACGTCGTATTGGAGAAAAGCCTGCTCACATAAAAACCGTGAGAAACGGAGATTATATAGTGGTAATAGGCGGTAGAGCTGGAAGAGATGGAATTCACGGCGCCACATTCTCATCACATGCACTTAAGGAGAACGTAGGTTGCACTGTGGTACAAGTAGGAAGCCCTATCACTCAGAAAAAACTCTCCGATGCTATTGTAAAGGAGGCTAGAGATCGTGGCTTATATAATGCTATTACCGACAACGGTGCCGGTGGGCTTTCTTCTTCCGTAGGCGAAATGGGTGAAAAGGGGTTCATAGTAGATTTGGAGAAAGTCCCACTCAAAACTGACAAAATAATGCCTTGGGAAATATGGGTTTCCGAATCCCAAGAAAGAATGACCCTCTCTGTATCTCCTGAGCAATATCTTGCTTTAGAAGCGCTGATGCTAAAGCATGATGTGGAGATTAGTGTTATAGGAGAATTTAACAATACTGGAAGGGCAGTAGTACGCCATAATGGCACTGTCATAATGGATATTGACACAGATTTCCTACATAACGGGAACCCAGCATTGACCCTATACACAGAAAAGCGGCCATCTACTTATACCCATGCAAAAGTTACACATAACATGAGCATAGAGGAAGACCTCCTGAACATGATGAAACGCAAGAATATCTGTAGTAGGGAATTTTTGGTTTCTCAATACGACCATGAAGTGCAGGGATCTTCAGCTATAAAACCACTACAGGGTAAGGGACATATCTGTGGCGATGCCGTCGTGTTACGGCCTGTATTATCATCTAACCGAGGTGTAGTTAAGGCGCAGGGATTCGGGTGTGTATACGCTGAAATCGATCCATATAACATGGCCGCATGTGCTATAGACACTGCAATACGTCACCATATATCCGTAGGTGGCAACATAGAACACATGGCTTTGATAGATAATTTTTGCTGGTGTGATGCTACAAACCCCAAAAGGTTATGGCAGTTAAAGCAAGCTGCTAAAGCGTGTTATGACTATGCTACTGCTTTTGGCACACCATTTATCTCCGGAAAAGACAGTATGTTCAATGACTTCCATGGTTATAATGGCAGTGGGACACCCATACATATTTCCGCTCTACCTTCTCTTTTGGTATCAACATTGGGTATTATAGAAGATGTAGGTAACGCGATTACACAACACGTCAAAGGTCCAAGCCTTATATATGTTCTTGGAACGACTTACAACGAACTAGGAATGTCTGAATACCAGCTCTATAGCGGCCTAGGGAATGAAAACGTACCTAGCGTTAATGCTGGAAGCGCAATACGACTATACAAAGGGTTCCATCAAGCTTCTATAAGAAAAGTTGTCGCTTCAGCAATTGCCCCAAGTTTAGGGGGACTGGCTACAAGTCTAATTAAATCTCTCATAGGCGGTCATATGGGGGCAGAAATTGATCTTAGTTCTGTCATTACCTCTGACATACCGCAAAATGACATGTGGGCTAAGACGGTGCTATTCTCTGAATCTCAGAGTCGTATTATAGTTACTGTCAGTGTTGAAAATCAGCACGAGTTTGAGTCTATTTTTGCAGATGTACCACATGCTTTGATAGGAAAGACGATACCAGAATATGTTTTAAAGATATCAGACATCAGCACAATATCTCTAGAACTGTTGGAAGGAAAATATAAAGAATTCAGCAACAGTAGGTATAACAGCGTGCGTGTTGATCAACTCTAAGCACATTCCACAGCTACGTTTGCAACTTCTTGCGCTATATACATTCATGTAATAGTTTGCATCTAGAGTGTGTAGCGCAAATCCTACCACAGGTGTTTTTACCTTGAAATACTCTACAAAAAATGGGCAGCAGAAATTTTAAGGACGTCACTTCTTGATATCCTCTCAACAACACAGATTTTTACTACATCTACGATCAAGAA
>NZ_JAHLEX010000108.1 GCF_023476575.1 Anaplasma phagocytophilum
TCATAGAATGGTGCTACTCTGAATCAAAATACTATTGTAGGGGTTGCATGAGAGCATTGTTACGTGACATTATTAAGTAACGTATAGCATATGAATGAAGAGGCCATAGCTTATGATCGATAGCGCTACTCTGAACCAAAAAACCATTGCAGGGGTCGTATGAATGTATTGTTCTAGAACATTGTGAAGTAACGTGTTGCATGTGTACACTGACGGGAAGTCTATTAGGTAGCAAGGTCAATATATTGATCACGCCAGTAAACGGCTCTGTTTCATAAATTACTACCCCGTAGCTATACATTTTACAAAAGGGCACAAGACTCTGGCATGATTCTAGTAAAGCTTCTTGCACAGTAGTAAACTAATACCACAAGCGTACATAATACACGTGGGAGCAAAACTCAAGCTTTGACCAATGCGGTGAAATATCAGATTTTTTGTGCTAAAAGCATTCTGTTAATACACATTTCTTGTCCTAATATCTCCATTACTTCCGAAATGTTAGGGGATTGCAGTCTACCCGTTATAGATGCTCTGAGAAAATGATATACATCACTCATAGCCAGATTACGTGTTTTAGAGAATTCCTTAATTTGCGAAGATAGCTTGGTTTTCTTCCACATATCTGGGTGGATTCCTGACATACTTTCCAGCAATTCTGCAAGGAACCTTTTGCTGTTTTGAATTGTTTTTACAGCTTCTGGATTTATGTTAATTTCCACATCTTGAACATAAAAAAGTGAGTTTTCAGCGAGGTCAGTTAAGGTTTTTGTACGTTCCACCAGTTGTTTTATTCCCAAGGATAAACGTAAGAGTTTTCCCTCAGAGATGCTACCACCCAGCTTTTCTTCAAGAATTGGTAGTAACAAATCTAGGATTTCTGATTCGCTTTTTAACCCCATGTAATGATGGTTTAAAAACACCAATTTTTTGTAGTCCAAACACGAACATGAAACTCCCACATCTTCCATAGAAAATAGCGCTATCGCCTCTTGCATAGACACAATTTCCTTGTTTTGGTAACTCCATCCCATGCGTAGCAGGTAGTTGCACAGTGCTTCAGGAAGAAACCCCTGTTCTTTGTATTCGTGTATTCCAGGAGCACGATTACGTTTGGATAGCTTAGTTCCATTTTCATCATGAATTAATGGGATGTGAAAAAATTTCGGACTGACCCAGCTTATGGCTTCAGCTAGCACGATTTGCTTCACAGTATTTGTTATGTGATCAGAACCCCGTATGATGTGCGTAATTTCCATATCATGGTCATCAACCACAACGGCCAGAAGATATGTAGGCGTGCCATCAGAACGCAATATCACCATATCATCTATTTGATCGCTTTTTACGGATATTTTCCCATATACACCATCGAGAAACTCTATTATGGTATTCTCAGGGCTTTTAAGTCTTACAACATATGGTTTGTTGTGAAGATCACCTGCACTACCCTGATGTTTCCAGGGACACACGTGCCTGAAATATTTACCAGTACTTTCAGATTGTAACCTTTGCTCATTGACTTCATCTTCCGAACAATAGCACCGATAAGCTCTACCTAATTCTACTAACTCTCTCGCTACTTCAACATGCCTAGCGGCTCTAGAAGATTGTACTACAACATCACCATCGTGTTGGAGGCCTAGCCATGACATGTCATCGATTATAGACTGCGCAACCACGTCGGATGACCGTTTTTTGTCGGTATCCTCCATGCGCAGCAAAAATTTTCCCTTGTGATTTCTGGCAAATAACCAGTTAAAAAGCGCAGTTCTAGCTCCTCCTAAATGCAAGCTTCCAGTGGGAGATGGAGCAAACCTCGTAACGACGCGCACTGCTGTAGACCTGTTAAAAATCCATAGAGGGGTTATGGTACAACGAAAAAAAAACAATAGCAACGCACTAGCAGGAGAATTAAAGTACTACACAGAAACGTAGAAAGCTGTTATTTAGTGGTCATGGTGCCGTTACCGAGAATCGAACTCGGGCTTCGTCCTTACCAAGGACGCGTTCTACCACTAAGCTATAACGGCCTGCAGGAGATTGTAGTTTTTTGTTATGAGCAAGTCAAAGAGAAACACGAACATTAAGGAGAGGAAGAAAAAGTTAGCAATTCTCCTTAAAGAGAACATAACTCGAAGGAAGCAGAAGAAAAGAGCTTGTTGTGACGATGCCAGAGCTACCAGAAGTTGAGGTAATTGCAAGGTCTCTTTCAGATAAAATAATAGGTCAGCACATATGTAATGTTGAGGTGAAGAGGCGTGATCTGCGAGTCCGTATAGCTGATGATTTCGAACAGTTAGTGACCGGAAGGGAAATATGTTCCATATATAGGGTGGCAAAGTATTTGGTGATGCAGTTGGATTCTGGAGCAAAGCTTGTGTTCCATATGGGCATGAGTGGTCGAATCCTATATATGCACGCTCCTGTACCGGCGAAGCATGATTGTGTGGTTTTTGCTATGCAGCATGGCTATAGTCTTGTGTTCAATGATACGCGCAGATTTGGACTAGTGACACTGCTGGATGGGGAAGGTTATAGGTCTTTGATGGAAAAGATGGGGCCTGATCCGTTTTCGGAAGACTTCAATGCAGATTGTTTGCTGAATATGCATGGGAAAGCCTGTATAAAGTCTGTGTTAATGAATAATGCTATTGTTGTGGGAATCGGTAACATATATGCATCAGAAATATTGTTTACTGCTGCTATATTGCCATACAGGGAAGTTAGCACTCTTTCCAGGGAGGAGTGCTGTAGAATTGTGGAGTCTGTACGAGAAGTACTCAAGCTTGCTATAGCAACTGGGGGGTCGTCAATTCGTGACTACCGCACACCTACAGGTGACGTTGGTAATTTTTCTAAGCACTTTAAGGTTTATGGCAGGAAAGGCGAAAAGTGCTATACATGTGGAGGTGAAATACAAGTAGAAAAGCAAGGAGGGAGGAGTACGTTTTTTTGTAGGCACTGCCAGAAATGATATAGATGCAGTTGATTGTACGTTGAGTTCTATCGTATGGTTCAGTAAGTATTTTTTTCCTATTTGCTTTTGGTTTCTCCAAACACTACAATGTCCACCTTACATTAGTAAGAGACCAGGCGTGTTGTTTCTACAAATTTCCCTTAAGGTACTACCGTGCTGTTCTAGCTGATTACAATTTGTGTGAGTTGGTAGTGGGGCGATTAATGTGCTGCACTTTCGGTAATGAAAGCACTCTTAATTTCCTATTTTCTCGCTTTGTGCTTTTACGGAAGATGCTGCATTCTCTGCGATAATTTTCTACTGAACTAGGGTGGGTATCGGAATTATGAAGACCTATATCGTCTAGGGGAGAAGGTGCCTCATACTAGATATGGAGTGGTGATGTTGCCTCTCGTTTTCTTATTCTTGCTTCACGCTTTTACAGCAAATGCCACATTTTCTGGGGTAGTTTGCCATTAACCAGGGTAGGGGGCGCCGGAAGTGGGTAAAGTTCCATGTCGCAGCGAGGTACAGTGTTACATATAGATATGGAACGGTGATGTTGT
>NZ_JAHLEX010000109.1 GCF_023476575.1 Anaplasma phagocytophilum
GACTACGTCTCTAACCACTCCTTCTTTTGATTCTTGTATCTGGCACTCTTTATTCTGCTTATCACAACTCCTCAGGCACTCGTTCCTCTTATATAGGCACTGATCTACACATCGTTGGCCTTCGGCTCCCTCCGGGGGTTTATAGACGATTACCTCTTGAGGGCCGAATAAGCTACACGACGTCTGCATAGCACAAGTGGCTATTACTAGTAAGCTCCTTGTTAATATAGAAAATACTTTCTTCCACATAAATTTTCCATCACAAACCACTGATTTCATGATGTATACCTGTGGTAAATAATGTTTAGACACATGCTTCATAATCAGTTTTAGTGCGCTCTATATGCTTCTTCGAGGTCTTGTATTATACGTAACTGAAAGCTATTACTGTCGAAATATTTTTTCGATAATTTTACGTACTCAAGAAACCTTTTCTCATCTCCTTCAAAGAAATACATATTCGCCAACGCGAAGTAAGACATAGCCACCTTGCCCATCCTTCCATAAACCAACGACAGCTGCTTCCATACATAGGGATTATCTCTCTCTACATGTATAACTTGTTCGAGGTAAGGCAAGGCCTGTGATGGATCTTTAAGAACCATGGCTTGGGCCAACTCTACCTTAAGCAACATATCCTCTGGTATCTGACTCAAAGCTGCTTTGTAGTCGGAAATGCATGCTTCTATTTCTCCAAGTTTATATAAAATTTGTGCTCTAATTTCCCGCAGATACGGATCCGTTGGTGCAGAATTTATCAGGGCACTCAAACGCTGAATCGCCTCCTTTGCGTTAGCTTCCCTATAGTCAATTATAGATTGCATATAAGGCGATAGTTCTCGATTTTTAAGGGTGTCTAGAGGCATTAAAAATGCCTCTACTTTTTCAACAATACGCGCAAAACTCGCTTTATCTTCCTCCGAAAACCCTACGACTTCCTGCTGCTTTTTGTACCCATATAGCTTTCTTAACCGCTGTTCACTTAGCGGGTGCGTAGACATATACTCATCTAAGTACACATGCTGCGCCTCATTTTGTCCGAAAAAGCGCAACACCTGCAACAGCCCTTCATGGCTATAGCCCGCTGCATCAAGATATTCTAATGCACATTGGTCAGCAATCTCTTCCTGAGTTCTACTATAAGCTAAAAAACTTCTCTGACTGATAGTACTACTACCTGCGATGATGGCATGGCCAATTTTAGGATCAATCACCAAAGATGTAACCATACCCAAAATGTAGCCCAAACCCTCTGCTATCATCTCATTGCGTAGTTCACGCTCCTGTTTTATGAGATGATACTGCGCCATGTGGCCAATCTCATGCGCTATTACTCCAACAACTACTTCCGGGTCCTTCGAGAATTTGAGCAACCCTTTGTGAATGAAAACGTAATTATTAGGGGCCACAAACGCGTTAACCCTGTTATCATCAACAACAAAGACCTTCACCGCATCTACATTCACGTGAGCCGCAACAAACAGCGGTTTGCTGATTTTTTTGATTACATTTTCAATTTCACTATCCCTAAATACTATACCGCCAGAACACCTAACAGAAGGAATTACGAGCATTAAACACAACAAAACAACAGATACCTTCATACTAGTACTCCTTGGTTCTGCAAAACTATAATAGTTAAAAACGTTGAGATGCTCTATAATAAACAGTCTGTTCACAACTTGAGTACTCTGCGATCAAAGACCTACAAATTCTAGGTGGCACTGTTAACCCTTTTATTATGTAAAAATGCCAGGTAACATGAACAGAGATATAGTACATTAGAGGAAGGTGTGTTTACATCTACAGAAAATCTGAGGGATTTAGTAGTTGCAGTATTGGATGAGCACAGTGCTCGCAATATTGCTTCACTTGATGTTCGTGATAGATGTCAGCTGACTGAGTACATCATTATTTCTTCTGGAAATTCCACAAGTCACGTAAAAGCTTTAGCAGAACATGTGAAGAAAAAAGTCGCACATTATAGCAAAAAACATATAGAAGGATTGGATGATGGTAATTGGGTAGTCATTACTTTAAACAATGTCATAGTGCACATATTTCGTGAAGAAGTACGCGAGTATTACAATCTAGAAGATCTATGGAGTAAGAATCTTGCTAATGTTAACCTTGTGCAAGAGGAGAAACCTGACGACGTCTTGGATAACTCACCATAGATTTTTCTTTACTCACCAATTTGTTCATCGTACTGCATGCAGTACTTCTATGCTCGCAGGTGCTATATGGAGACGCCCCTGGGCGCGTTCATAGATGCTAACGTGATCAGTTAACTAGTTCATAACACTCTCCTGATACGCTGCCAAGTGTTCTCCTAAGGTAAGGAGCACTACTTTGACTGGAGAAATACTGATGAACGACAACGTCATAGCCCGGAGAGCGAACGATTCTGTCATCTCGTTACAGCAGAACAATGTGCTGCGCAAAGTGCTTATATCAGCAATAAATGACCAAGCGCTGCAGCTTCTTGGGTTTGACAGCAGTGCCTTGCTAGTAGGTGCACCTTTAGATTCTATACTTGATTTGCACACAAAACACATAATAAACAGCTATGTGGAATACACAAACAGCGGAACTGACATAGCTGACGTGATATCAAAAATTAGCAATTTCTCTTTTCTCAACTGCAAACTCCAGTCTGTTCCTGTAAGGCCTAAGATATTTCGCGTAACTTCTGAAAAAGATCTTCTAAACTATGAACTGCTAGTTCGTGATACAAGCATATCACAAAAACTTGCAGCATTCCGGAATGAAAAATTACCTACTGGCACACGGTACACTATGGACAAAGATCTGGAGGTCTTAGATCCCGCATCTACAAAAACCGAGATAGATGTTATTTTAGGTTTTGTCCGCGAGAGCTCAATTGAATCGGTGATATCCCTAGTGGCGCTTGATCCCACCGTTAATAACGCTGACGATGCTCAAAAAAAAATGCATAGTGTTATGGTAGATGCACTAAGTGCAAATATAAGATATACTGACATAGTGGGATATTTGGGTGATAATCAGTTCATGTTTGTGCTATTAGGCTGTGGAAAGGCCGATGCTCACGTCGCAGTCTCAAGAATACATGCACGTGTATCTGAGAGGTTGGCTCATTATTCTCCCAGCGCAACCATATCATTTGGATATGCTAACATGTACGGCACCGAGTATAACTCACTCCTAGCGGATTTACAGCAAGCACTACTATTAGCTCATAGGCAAGGAAGGTCTGTAGCAGCTACTCCAAACTATTAAGAAAAGTCTCAACAAACCCTGCGAGGTCGTAGTGTCCTCTAGAGTACATACCGGGCATTTCAGCGGTTTCACCGCCAACAAGGGAAGCTCCAGCAAGTTTGCATCCGTGAGATATCCCACGTAATACCTCCAGTGTGACA
>NZ_JAHLEX010000011.1 GCF_023476575.1 Anaplasma phagocytophilum
AATGCACCCACAGCTCTCCAAAGATTCCACCTTGTATTGCTATCTACAAAACTCTACGTTGTGTTGCAGAACACCCACACAGCAGGCATTACCGTTCGCGCAGATCCAACCACGATACTAGGAAAGCTCGCATGGACCCCTTAGCATAACTCTGAAGTCAAACTACATGCCAGAGTGCAAATTTACACAAGCCCATGAGACTGCATTACCTCGAGCACAGTTTTTCCTATCACAGCAGGAGTAGCAGCAACTACAACCCCAGCACGCTCCATAAACCCAATCTTTCCCCTTGCAGTACCAGTACTTCCAGAAGTTATAGCACCAGCATGCCCCATCCTACGACCCGCAGGAGCAGTCTGCCCAGCTACAAACCCTATCATCGGCTTCTTCTTCTCAAGAGATTGCATGTACTCCACAGCCTCCTCTTCCTCAGAACCGCCTATTTCACCTATCATCACTATACAATGCGTATCGTCGTCATTCATGAACAACTCCACGCATTCAGTAAAGGTAAGACCATGCACCGGATCACCACCAATTCCTATACAAGTTGACTGCCCCAACCCAACAGCCGTAGTTTGAGCAACAGCCTCGTAGGTCAACGTTCCAGATCGCGATACCACACCTACGTTTCCTCTCGCATGTATATACCCAGGCATAATACCTATCTTGCACTCTTCAGGAGTGATTATACCAGGACAATTCGGCCCTATAAGCCTGCTTCTAGACCCTCGTAGAGCACGCTTTACACGTACCATATCCAAAACTGGAATACCCTCAGTAATACAAACTATCAGCTCTATCTCTGCTTCTAGAGCCTCTAAAATTGCATCAGCAGCGAAAGCAGCTGGCACATATATAACAGAAGCGTCAGCTCTAGTCGCCTCCTTTGCTTGAGCTACCGTATCGAACACTGGAAGACCGAGATGCTCAGTTCCACCCTTACCAGGCGTCACACCTCCCACCATGTTAGTCCCATACGTTATAGCTTGCTCAGAGTGAAAGGTTCCCTGCGATCCCGTAAAACCCTGACATATTACCCTTGTTTTTTTATTTACCAGAACCGACATACAAGCCGCTACCCCCTTTTCCCGACCAAATCTACAACAAAACGAGCTGCCTCATCCAAGTTTCCAGCCGTCACTATGCTAAGACCAGACGCCTCCAGCATCTCCTTTCCAATTTTGTAATTTGTACCAGATAACCGCACAACCATCGGCACGCTCACCCCAATTTCCTTAGCAGACTCTATTATACCAGCAGCTATAACATCACAGCGCATGATCCCGCCAAATATATTCACCAGTATACCATCTACCCCACTACGTAAGATAATCTTAAATGCCTCTCTTACTGTGTCCTTATTAGCACCCCCACCGACATCTAAGAAATTTGCCGGCTCGCCACCATAATATTTTACTATATCCATAGTCGCCATGGCCAACCCAGCTCCATTTACCATGCAGCCAATATTACCATCCAACTTTATATAACTTAACCCATACTTTGCAGCCTCCAACTCCTCCTCACTATACTCATGAGGATCAGTCAATTTGACGATCTCAGGCTGTCTAAACAAACCATTGTCATCAAACGTCATTTTTGCATCAAGAGCAATAAACTCACCACATGTTGTCTCTACTAGAGGATTGATCTCCACTTGACTTGCGTCAGTCTTCACAAGAGCGCTACACACTTTTCGCATTATTGCCGTAATCTGAACAACTTTCTCCTTTTTCAAACCAAGGCCATAGCAGAGTTTCCGACCATGAAAATCGAGAAAGCCATATATAGGATCGACATTCACAACAACCACCATTTCAGGGCGACTAAGAGCAACTTCCTCTATATCCATTCCACCTTCGCTTGATAAGATAACACTAACCATCCCCACTTTGCGATCAACAACCGCACCGAGGTAATACTCCTTCTTTATTGACACGCCTTCTTCCAAATATACAGCATGCACTTTCTGTCCCACGGCCGAAGTTTGATGCGTCACTAAGACAGATCCCAGCATATTCTTAACCAGATCTACTACCTCTTCACGCGTCTTTCCTATTTTTACTCCACCCGCTTTTCCCCTACCGCCAGCATGAATCTGAGCTTTCACAGCAACTATGTCCGCACCCAAGCTTCCCAACGCGCCATCTACCTCTTCGACAGACCTAACAACAACACCCTTAGGAACCCGGACATCAAAGCCACTCAGTATACCCTTGGCCTGAAATTCATGAACATTCACAGCTATTGCCCCACAAAACACAAAAACTCAGAGTGCCATCTCACACTCAACAAAAAAGCGAAAAACAAACAGATACCTGCCTTAATCAGCGCTTAACCCTTCACCAATAATCAATGATCTCTGAATCTTAAAATGCCTAGCACTAATCTTAAACCTGCCACCCTGTGGCTCTGATGGCGCTCCATGCAATTTCTTGCGTCGCCTCTCACAATCATCACGTTTTCTTACACGCTTCTCCGAAGGTTTTTCATGATGCACAATCTTCATTTGTCTAGGCTTACCTTCACGCTGGAGCTTCTTTTTTAAAGTTCGAATGCCCTGCTCGATGTCACCATGATATACAACAACTTCAACCAAACCCAACCTCTAAAGAATAAAACGCACAGTCCAGAATGATAGCACAACAAACCACGTGGTCAAACCTTTTCTCATTGATGCAGAATAAGCCATAACTAGAGCAGAAGCGCATTATTCGGCAATTAACTTCTCCACAACACTTCGAGTTTCTTGTAACTTCTCTGCAGTTAGAGGAACAAAGCCTAAATTTACTAGGTAACCGTCATTACCAATTGACTCAGGACGCAACACCTCTTTTATGAACTCCCGAAGTCCAGCAGTGGTGCTGAGATGCTCCTTCTTAACATATATGTACATCGGCCTTGATAAAACGTACTTACCTGAGGCAATGGTTTCATAAGTCGGCTCAACCCCAGCAACTTTATTTCCCTGAACTTCATTCTGGTTTTTTATCAAAAAGCTAAAACTCAGGATACCAAAAGCACTGCTATTCTTAGAAACTTTTTGAATAATTACATTCTCACTTGTAGCTACTTCGATGTACTTACCATCGTTTCTAATCTCGCTACAGATACTTTTTCTTTCCTCAACGTCACGATACGTATCAACAAAATTCTTTGCGCTAACGCAAACTGTCCTAACTACATAATCCAAAAGAATATCATAAGTTCCAGCATTCTTATGCGGACCATAGACTTCAATATCGTGCTCAGGCAGATCAGAGCGTATCTCTGACCATTTTCCATACCTATTTATCGGGATTTGCCCATATTCATCCGTAAGACTGTATTTACTAAGTGCACTGTATAAATCCTTCAAGCGAAGATCAATTTGAGCCTTTTGTCGCGAGCTTGCAATTACTATTCCGTCATAGCCAAGCCCAATTTCTATAACGTCATGTACACCGTTAGAAGCGCACAAAGCCAGCTCAGCATCCTTTATCTTTCTTGACGACATTGCTACATCAGGAGTTCCAGGATTTGCGCCTGCGCAAAACATATTAAATCCCATCCCACTTCCTACAGACTCTATTACAGGAGTTCTATAAGAAGAAAATCTTCCAAATTCTTCAGCTATAGAAGAAATGAATGGAAATACAGAAGATGAACCAACAACCCTTATGTGATCAGCCTGTACTTCCCAGGAAATTAACGCACACGCTAAAAAAAAGACAAAGCGAACAATCTCCATTCTCATGGTTGCACCAAAGCTAACACAAGACTATAACACCATAACCCTAACTAAGAATTAAGGTACTTATTAATAAAATCAAAAAGTCTACCTACTTGACTTTCGTATTCATCAAGATCAGGAGCAAAATGCTCTACATATCTTCCGTTAGCATCAACCAAGTACAAAAACGATGAGTGATTAATATCTCCTTCGCTACCAGACTCACCCACATACACCTTATAATTGTTCACTATATTGCGAATAACTTCCTCATCCCCAGTCAGCATCTGAATCCGACTATCAAAGGCTTTGTGATATTCACTCAACCTTTCAACAGTATCATTTTTGGGATCAATAGTTATGAAAACAGCTTGAAGTCTATCAGCAGCCTTACCCAACTTGTTCAAAAGCTGCGATATCATACCAAGTTCCGCAGGGCATATACGCTTGCATGAAGAAAAGCCGAACATAAGCAACATGTGCTTCCCAGCAAAATCAGTGCTACTAACAACCTGACCTTCTTGATTTATCAGGTCAGTAAAAGAAGCTAATATTGGTGTATGCTCAACCACAGTGTCAGTACTACTCAATTTGGCACTCATGTCACTAAATATTCCCTTTTTGTTTATATACGAATATCCCAAGAACACAGCTGCCACCAGCAGAAGAAGGTTAGAGACAGTCTTAAAAGTCTTCATCTATCAAGCCTCATCGAATACCCAAAAATCTTTCACCTAGGTCAGTAGGTAAAGAAATAGAAAGCCATCGTAGCACCTATGCCGATACAGGTCAAGCAACCCCAGCGTGAATAGCGCCCAAAAACACAGCGATATAGCAATTTCGTCCCAAAAAATGAAATCCTACTACGATTGACATTCAGAAAGGTAACTCTCAGCTTCAACAACCAGATCACTGACGATTTGCTTCACACTTCTTATCTCGTTGATTAAACCTACGCTTTGCCCTGCCATCAAGGACCCATCTTCCACGTCACCATCAACTACCGCCTTCCGCAGGGATCCTGCCCAAAACTTTTCAATTCGCAGTTGCCCTTCTTCTTTTGAAATCTCTCCGGAATTGTACATTTCTATTACCTCGCGTTGCAAATCCGCAAAACGCTTACTCGCGGAATTGGTTATTGCCCTAACAGGTAATACGGGAAATTCTGCACTTAATTGAACAGTAGGAACTGCATCCCTAGAAGAAGATCTAATAAACGCCTCCTTGAAGTTTTTATGTGCCCTTGACTCGCTTGCACATACAAACAATGTGCCTATCTGACAACCACAGGCACCCATCTTCAAGTAACTCCCTATCATATCCCCAGTACCTATGCCACCCGCAATAAATACAGGAACATCACGCAATTGAGGGCTTTTTCTAAAAAAAGGTAGTATTTCTTGAGCCAAAACAGACGTGCTTACAGGACCTATATGCCCTCCTGCCTCCATGCCCTCTATTATCAAGGCATCAACCCCCATTCTTACCAACCTTCGGGCGACAGACAGTGAGGGTGCAAAGCACATACTACGCGCATTAGAATTCTTTATGGTTGAGATAACTTTACCGCTCGGTATTCCTCCAGCCAGCACAATATGTGAAACACCGGCTTGCAAACATGTATCTATAAGACTATCCAAGTCAGGGTGCATAACTATGAGATTCACTCCAAAAGGCAAGGACGTTAGCTCAAACGTTTTCTCTATAGCTGTTTTCAAGTCTGATGTAGACATCGCACCGCATGCCAGGACTCCAAACCCCCCAGCATTTGAGATTGCTGAGACTAGATACGGCTCTGATACCCAGCTCATAGCCCCACCCATAATAGCAAACCTGCTACCTAGAAAATCTACTCCCCTTTTCCACAAATTAGCTAGCATGTAGAGATACCTAAAATTATCCTCTCAAAATCAACCTTTGCTCTAACATTAGGTACAAGACGCGCTTTTAAATCTACCTGGCAAAAAGGCCACAGAGCCTGAACAGATGCACCACTCGTGTACTTTTAGCCACACAAAGCACAGGCTCCTTGGCATTGTAATGCATTCCACAAGTACATACATCTGAACTTTTCCCTCACATGCATACGCTTGGAGACTCTAACACTTGTAAGAGCAAAAAACACACAACAGATAAACCCGCAAACTTACACAAACGTAGATATATACAAAACTTACCCCGCAGCTACTGACGCGGCAACCAACGCCGCGCAAGCTTCAGAAAGCACGACAAAATAACACGCATAAACCACAGCCACTGACGAGTAAATCCACATAGACCAAAACTACGCGAAAGCGCCTACGCATCATAAAACCAGCAAATCGGCCCGATATATAACATAATGTCACACGTACCTACAACAAAAATTTGTGATACTGTTTTTATTGTGAAACTACAGGGAGTTCTAGATTTTCATTTTATGAGAAAATTCATGAACATGAATCATGCTTCAAGTCCTTCATATCGGCGCGTTAACATACGTTTTTGATAATTGAAACTACTATTACGCACAGAGTGTAAATGTAGCATTGAAAGGCAATTTTTTATCTAAGGGTTCCGTAGTCTATAACGTATGTGTGTGAGGGAAAAGTTCAGATGTATGTACTTGTGGAATGCATTACAATGCCAAGGAGCCTGTGCTTTGTGTGGCTAAAAGTACACGAGTGGTGCATCTGTTCAGGCTCTGTGGCCTTTTTGCCAGGTAGATTTAAAAGCGCGTCTTGTACCTAATGTTAGAGCAAAGGTTGATTTTGAGAGGATAATTTTAGGTATCTCTACATGCTAGCTAATTTGTGGAAAAGGGGAGTAGATTTTCTAGGTAGCAGGTTTGCTATTATGGGTGGGGCTATGAGAAGGATCTACAGGATTTTTAAATGTGGTTAGGGTGGGGAATTATCACGTAAGATCATAGCCGATAAACATATACTTTTTAAGTGATCAGAGGAGTAATACAAACTATACTCCACAACAGTCAATTCACAATACATCTCTATGGTGTTACTTAGGTTTTCAAGGAATCTGTTTTTCGCTGCCTTAGCTGTTTTGTTTGCATTGCCAATTTTTTCTCTAGTCATGGTGTTTCTGACAGAAAACACAGGGAACGGGATAAGCTTGCTCTCTACGTTGTTACCGGAGTACACGTTTAATACCATAGTGCTAATGATAGGTGCTGGCGCAGTAGTTCTATTTGTTGGGGTTATGAGTGCCTGGTTTATAACTTACTATTCATTCCCAGGACGCAGGATATTTGAAGTTGCGTTATTTTTACCACTCTCAATACCCGGGTATATAGTAGCATATGTATACGTGAACACATTCGGATTTGCAGGGCCGGTGCAAAGCACATTACGTGAAGTTTTTGGCTGGGGCAAAGGAGACTATTATTTTCCCGATGTAAAGTCACTTTTTTTCTGTGTATTGATCATAGGGTTTAACTTATATCCATATGTATATATGCTTGCGAGAACGGCTTTCATAGCCATAAGGAACAGTGTTGCTGTGGCGACTACGTTGTGTTGTTCAAGATACAAGATTTTATTATCTGTGGTTATTCCTGCAGTGTGGCCCTCTGTTGTTGCGGGTATTTTTTTAGTTCTTATGGAAGTGGTGGCAGATTTTGGGACGCCTCAATTTCTCACAATAAATACTTTTACTACAGGTATATACAGACACTGGTTTTTGTTGCACGACAAGTATTCTGCATGCTTACTAGCACTTATAGCGATAAGCCTCATGTTCTGTCTTATCGCCGTAGAGAAATGGTTACGTAGAGAAGATGCGTCATATTCAACAATCAAGATGAATACTAATTACTGCCATAGATGGCATTTTAATAGTAAGTGGGTGCTAGCGTTTATATACTTAGTATGTACTTTAACAGTTTTTATGGGCTTCATCTTGCCAATTGTACCATTGATCTGTTGGACATTTGAGCGAATTTCTCAAGCTAATTTGCATGAGTTTTTCATTGCGTTGACGAATAGTGTAGGGATTTCATCTGCCGCGGCATTAATAGTTGTAACCATATCAATAATAATGGCCTGTTTTGCTAGAGAGCGTGGTGGTCTTACTTATGTAGTGAGGTTTCTTTCCATGGGATACGCAATTCCTAGTACTATCACTGCAGTGGGAATAGTAATACTACTTGGAGAAGTATCGAGGTTTATTAATGATCACTTTTTCGGTATTGCTCTTATAGGTACTGTAGTAGGTCTTTTATATGCTTATACTTTTCGTTTTCTTGCGGCATCTGTGGGACCTATTGAGTCAGGTTTCAATAAAATTCCTCGGGAAGTTGATTGGTCTGCCAGGTTAATGGGACACGGAGCCGTACATACGTGTATTAATGTACACATCCCGATGCTGAAGAAGAGCATCCTTGTAGGATTTTTGCTTGTATTTATAGATTCTATAAAAGAATTATCTGCTACTTTGATAATACGACCATTCAACTTCGAGACCCTATCTACGCGCATTTATGAGTTGGTAGGTGATGAGCGTCAGATGGATGCAGCTCCATATGCATTGGCAATAGTATTTTTAGGGTTTATCGCTGTAATCATTTTGTTCCAGATATTTCAATATGATAAGGTGCAGGAAAATAGGATAAACTCGTATAGGGCATAGTCGCACTAATAATAGTTGCTTGAGGTTTGGGAATAAATTATGTTCCCAGACGCACGTTTTCGATATCTAGGATATTTGGCCCATTTCTTCACCCAGCTCACCTTGGAAATTAGTTTCGGGGCAAAGTGTGTCACCACGGGTGTAGCATATGCATACAGAGACAGAGAGATGTTTGCATAGCAATCGGTATTGGTTGAAGAAGAGCACTCTTTTGACAATAAGTTATTCCTAAGATGTGATGTTGGTAAAAACGCAGTAGTACTCCACTATGTTATGGAAAGCAGTTACGCAGCTTGAAATACTAGTATATATTCCAAGCTGCTAGTACATACTTCAAAATATTTAGGCGTGCGGTAACAAAGGACAGCAGCACAAATCACTCAGCTTCTTACCGTTCTTTAAAGGCCTTTTCAAAAGTGCTGGTAATGGGTGTAAGTAAGTACTCTAACAGTGTGCGAGAGCGCGTTACTACGAAGACTTCAGCAGGCATTCCATGGTACAGCTTTAGGTTTTTAAACTTTCCGGAATGTGATGACTTGGGGATGATAACGCGTAAAGAATAATAACGCATACCGTGTGGATCAGCCAGCGCGTCGGCTGACACCTGAGTCACTATCCCATTTATCAACCCGAATTTACGAATGTTAAAGGCGCTTAGACGTACCTTTGCTTTCAGCCCCCTATATTCTCCACTGGTCACAAGATTTTCTTCCACTGTTTGTGCTGAGAGTATCTCTTCTATGTTTCGTATTGAAATCTTAGCATCTATTATAAAATCATCATCTATAGGGACGACTTCCATAACAATACCGCCTGGAGGTATTACTCCTCCTTCTGTATGGTATTTTAATCCCGTTACTATACCGTGTTGTGGCGATCTAATCACTGTGCGTTCTAATACGTCCTCCGCAGCTCGTAACCGTTCCCTAAGATCTGTGATGCTAGAAGCAGTTTCCTTTAATTCGGCATTTGCTCTATCCATCACGGTGTTAGTTATATTTATAATTTCCAGCCTGTTTTCACCAATTTTTTGCTCAGTGCTTGCGATTGTAGCACGTATATGACCTAGCTTTCCTTCTGCATTTGCATGCAATCGCTCAAGATTCAGTAGGTATGGCTTGCTAATGTAACCGGCATCCAATAGGCTCTTTTTTGTTTCGAGCTCTTCATCTATAAGGTGGTATTGTTTTTCTTCAGCTTCGAGCTGTGATGCAAGCCCCGCAAGCTCCTGACGCAGCTGCTTTATTCTTTGTCGCAAAATTTGTATTTGTCCCGTAATGCTATTGTTTTGTGAGAAAAACAGCTCTTTCTGATTTTCCAGTACCTTACTTACTACGTCTTCACTCGAAAGTTTGAATATTTCATCGGGAAACTCCACTGTAGTAGCATGCGATTTTATTGCATTTAAACGTGCTTCTGTAGCCAATAATACCAAAAGTTTTTCTTTTATTATGCCCAAGTTCGCTTGGGCTGCAGTGCTATTCAGGTATACAAGAGGCTGTTCCTTTTCTACTGCATCACCTTCCGTAACCAGAATTTTCTTTACTATACCCCCTTCCAGGTGTTGGACAATCTGCCTATTGAGTGACGAAACCACTTCACCTGGGGCTATAACCGCTCCATCAAGAGGCGCTAGTGCTGCCCACATGCCAAAACAGCCAAAAAAACCTACTACTGCCACAATACCAATGAACAATGGACCCCATGAAGCCTTCAAAGCCTCGTTGCCGCTTCTTTTCTTTTGTAGCCTGAATATGAAGGATGTTATTCCATCTAGTATTGCCAAAGATACACTGAGGAGTTTAGAATTACAAGAATCTCCCCTCTTCTCTTTGTTTAAGGAATTGTGTCCTAAAAGGCGAGTAAGGGAAAGGTCTATCTTCAGAAATGAGATAGCCCCTGAGAGCTTGTTATACATAATGCTGAGCATGGAACCAACAGACCACAAACTAATAGCACGAAAAGATTACCGCAGATATTTATTTTTGTATGTACAACAGATGTCATTATTGACCTACCTGTCAAACTTGACATTAAATATCCCCAAGCCCTTAGGCAATATGGACTTTATTTTGCTCTTAAATTTATAGAAAGATATAATATTTTCTACTCGTCTATTTAGGAAATCAAAAGTAGAAGTAAAATTTTCAGAAGTATCGTCAGACATGTGGAGCATAGACAGAAGGTATATCGTAGCTAGAGTTATTCTTTTTGTATAGTAGTTGAAATCTGTTGATGGATCCTTCGTTAAATACCACATAGTGTCAGCAATTTTAAAAACCATAGACATGGCAAAACACGTGTTACTGGGGGTAAGATAGTAGTTTGCAAGAGATTTGAGCAGCGCTTTGGGCTCGGGCAAAGATGCATGGTAACGAACGCATATTTCCAGCAGGCAGAGTATCTTGTCTCTTATTCTAGGTACTTTAGAGGTATCGATATCGCCATAGGTAGAAGTTATATGCTCAATCAGCTCTTTGTTCATACGCTCAAGCACAGTTCTTATCCCATTCGGGAATTTGTATAGCTTACCTTCCATGTCTAATAGCGTACAAGCCTCTAGTAAGGTCTGATCAGTCACCCCATAAGAGGGAATTAATGCAATTGTCGCTTCACAGATATTTTCTATTTCGTCGTCTATGCTGTCATCAGCAGTAACAATACTCTTCAAAGTACAGCTCCAGATTTCCGCTACCAACTTCGCGCATTGTACCATCCATATACGGTGAGTAAACACCCATTTTACAGTACTGCAATATCTGCATGTAGACTCCATAATACACCGTTCTGATAACGTTTCTAAAAGGTTGAAATTGTTGTAGACCACTGAGTATTTTTTGCGTAAGAAATTTCGCGCTATTTGTAGATATAGTACTGCAATAACCTCTTGCAATAAGGGTAACGTGATAAATGCTTCACCAGCTGAGATTGTAATATAGTTACCAAGTTTTGTATGGAATTTTCTTGCTTAGGGTAGGGATATAGAGCCCTAGCACAACTCTACGTGCATAGTGTATTAGTATAAGTGTATACAGGATAAGGTTTGGTTTTTAAATCTCAGAAGCCTCGACAAGCGCTACATCAGGATGATTCAAATGTCCTAATGAGCATAACAATTGAGACTCAAAACCAGATATAAACACATATTTCTCAAGCATATAATGTAACATGCAATGAGAATGCTCTTGGATAACGCGGTAGAAAGAATTGTAGCTTGCTGCACTTTTAGCTTAATTCAGTTTGTAAAGCTTCCGATTTTTTATACTAGTGTCGGAGACAAAATTGCACTGGATCATTGTTTAAGTGTTAGAAGAATATAACGATAATACAGCCTTTACCCTTGTGGTTGCATTATGGATGTTACAACCTTGTGAGCCTTAGTCTATGATGCTGTATTCACGGTGTTTATTTTTTGATTGAGCATTACGGTTGAGTGATTCTTTGCGTTTTTAGCATCAGTTAGCGTGCTTTTGTGCGCGAATGTTGCATGCTCGAATTTCATCAAAGGCCAGAGCAATTTCACCACAACGTTTCCAGAAATTTTTACTGCCACTCCAGATAGCACGTGATGATTGTCCTGAGATATGCTCCATAGTGACGGATTACGGTGTCTTTGTGCAGTATGTGTTATTCGCCCATGCGCTATGTATATATCATTCTCATCAGATTGTACCTCTTCTATCCATTGCTCGTAATCGAATGTGATGCCTAAAGGGAATACAGGCTTCAAAGCCATTTTTTCGTGCTTATTATGCCTTTACTCTAGAGTGCCTAATCTACATAATTATGGGTGGAAGTGACAGATATGGAACGTAATATCATCCATCTGACATGACTAGTTTTATTTACAGCTAAAAGATAGGTTTCACTCAACATATTCCTAAGAAAGCGGATAGATGCTTGTATGTGCTGCATTCCTTATAACGGTATCTGTGATTATGATAAGCCTGACTGTTGAGCAATATTACAACATGTAAAAGGCATTAATATGAGCCAACTATGTAGGTGATGATATACGAAAAGCTATAAAGCGCTTCTATAGAGGTAGTATTGCGACTTGTATTTAACTTCACTATAGAGAGAACCCCCCAATAAGATATCGGACTCAGTATACTTGAGATATAGACTAGATATACCGAGCTCGTTTTTGAAGAGGCTGCGTAGGTTCATTTTCTTCATCACTTGATAGTTGCTGCGCAGAGATAACCAGTGAGTCTTGCAGTGTAGAACTAGTAGTGCCACCTTCCTGAGCTGAGGGTTCCATTAGAAGAAGAGTTCGCTCCTACTACGACACAAGAACCTTGTCTGTTTTGTGCTTTTCAAATACGTCCTGCTTCCACTAGGTAATGCAGTGCTGTTTTGTGTAACTCAGCCGTAAGCATCAGATTTAACAGTAGGCTAGCACTGACGCACTTTAGTACTGTAACAGCTTCTTCAAGGTGCAGTTGTACTGTATTATACGTATCCCGTGAAGTGCTCAGTGCACTCTCCATTTCAGAAGCGCGTATGCCTGGGTAAACTTTGTCACGTATGATTCTATAATTATACAGCGCTCAGCGCGTCTAGCATAAGGATGTTTCTCAGTGCTTGCATAGGAGTATTCCCTATGTGGAAGTATCTCACATTCTGCCTTGTTTCGGTATTTTTATGCGAGTAGTAAAAATAAATAAGAGGTTGCAAAAGAGATAAGGATCAAGTGTGCTTAAATAATTATAGGGAGCTTTTTGGGTGGAGTATCTAGCAAGAATTGCGGCAAAGAAACCTGTATAGTTTTTGATACAGGGGTATCGCTTTGGCGAGTTTTAATGCGTATCTCGTGCAATGCTGGATTTCTCTTGCGCTAATGGTAGTAATGCATATGCTTCTTCAAGCACAGCTTCGAACATGGAGTAAACAGTCAAGCCCAACAAAGCACGACTAGGTATTGACTCTAGCTCGTTCCTCAAAGTAGCCCTAATAGCCTCCAAATCAAGACGAGTCAGCAACTCCTTTATAGCTTCGACACCGGTAAGCGCAAAAAATCCATCCTCAGCGTAGGCATCCCGCGCCTGATTATAAACTACCTCAAGGATAACTCACTATTTGGAATTTGATGAAACCACGCGTAAAAGCCCTGCTTGAATATTACTCCTAGCACATCTTCAATATAAATTGAACAGTTGAACTCAACAAAGCGCTGTGTAATGTCGTGTCAAGAATAACGTATACGACTTACTAACTAATTTTGCATTGAATTTGACCAATGTGCGATCAAGGCCTCGCTTGGAGTATGTATAGCCCTTCTAGTCATGCTTGATAAGTCTATCATAGCAAGTTCTGTGATCAAATGCTCCGCTCTGTGAACATATTTAGTATATAAAACTGCTTGACCATACGGCGCCCAAGACGGTCCTTCAACGAAACAATCCGACGCTATCATTCTTTCCTTACTACCATTAGGACGCATGATTCCAATATAACAACGAGCACCTTTAACCTTAGTAAATGCTATCCAAGTTCCGTTAGGAGACCATACAGGAGACATGTACCTTCCTGAGCCTGAGCTTATCTTGCGTGGGTTACTCCCATCAGCATCCATAACATAGAGATGAGAACCGCCTTCTCGGTCCGAAGCATATACTATAGATTTCTCGTCAGGGGAATAAGAAGCAGATGTGTTCATGAACTCATCTGAGGTCAGTCTCGTAAGTTTTTTGTTTACGAGACTAAAGGAGTATATGTTAGTACTCCCATTAATCGATTCTGATAGCAAGATTGCTCGTCCGCTAGGTGAAAATCTCACCGACGACACACTACCAGACATGCCTATGAGCAACGAAGAAACCTCTCTTCTCATATCGTACAACATAACTCTCCCAAAAGGAGAAGACCGCGATGTTAGTGTGTACACAATGCTTTTTGTATCAGGAGAAAACCTGGGAAAAGATAGCCATCCATTATTCTCTATAGAAGCATAAACACTGTTAGCTCCATCATAATCCATCATGGCTATCCTTCTCTCACCCAGCACATCCGTGATGTATGCAATTCTTGTGTCGAAGTACCCTCCATTGCCTGTAACCCTGGTATAAATATGATCTGCAACGGTATGAGCAGCGCGACGCCAACCTCCTATTTCAAAGTTAAAAGACTTGCCAGACAATTTTTTTTCCGCAGCTACATCCCACACAAATAACTTGATACCCATCCTTCCGTGTGAAAGCTCTTGAACATTACCTGTAAGCAGGATGTCATGCTTCAATTCTCTCCATACATTGGAGTAAGCTGCGCCATCTGAGGTAGGATCAAGAATCTCAATACGTGCATCAAATAACCCTGTGTTGTTCAAGTCCCTTAAGATGATATCTGTGCAACTCTCCCCTATCTTCTGTGCTAAATTGCTCTCGAAAGAGTGTAAGGGCGCAAAAGCTATACTGAGTTTCCCAGTGTTGCCCTTAGTGATATTCAGACGCAAAGAGGCAATAGCACCATCACAACAGAATAACAAAAATAAGAAAAACGTAGCGATCCCAAGCTTAACAGACATATTCCAACTGTACTTCCACCAATGGCTTGCCCTTTACCACGTCTTTAAGAAAAGCAAAAACCAAATTTCTTATATAACCCTTGATGTTTTTAGGTTTACGACCCGCAATCCCCGCACTAATTTTCCGAGCCACTCCATTCAGTAGTACATGATCTTCCGTACTATCTAGAGCTCCCGGTGCAATCACAAGAGGCTCCCTGACCAATTGGTGCTCCCTATTCATCAACAGCGTCACAATAACAGCACCAGCATCACGCATCTTTCTACGGGCACTTATTACACTGTCGTCAGCAGATCTCAAGAACTCTCCATCAACACCGTAAACTCCACAGTCTACAGTATCTATCACCTTCCTCTCTACCAAATCTATCACGTTTCCAGGAGAAGAAACAATACAACGTTCTATACCACATTCCTCAGCCAAACGTGCATGCTCATGCATGTGTATGTACTCACCGTGTACAGGCAGACACAACTTGGGCTTCAGCAGAGAATACAGAGTACGCACATCAGTCCTCGACGGGTGCCCCGATACGTGCACTGATTCAGTGAATTCAGTAACAACCTCCACACCTTGCTGAACTAGCTTGTTGAAAACCCGGAAGATACGTCTTTCATTTCCAGGAATAATCTTAGAGGAAAAAATGACAGTATCACCACTTTCGAGTGTCGCAGATGGATGCGAACCATTAGCTAAACGTGCAGTAGCAGCCATAGGCTCGCCTTGGCACCCTGTACAAAGATAGAGAACCTTCTCCTTAGGTAGATTTATATTCTCACGTCCATCAAGAAAGTTTTCCGGATCATCAAGATAGCCACATTCATGTGCAGCCCCCAAAGCTCGCGACAAAGATCTACCCAGTACCACCACCTTCCTTCCAGTCTCTTTAGCTATCCTACTGAGAGTAGATATTCTGGCTACGTTAGAAGCGAATAACGAAATAGCAACCCTATTTTTACAACGTTTAACGATATCAAGTATGCTATCATGCAGGCTGCCTTCAGACCCTGAAGTTCCCTCAGTAAATATGTTGGTGGAATCAGAAACAACTGCCAAAACACCATCATCACCGAGGCGCTTCAGCTTTTCTAAATCTGATACCGAACCAATTACAGGATTGGTATCTAGCTTCCAATCTCCTGTATGTAGAACACTTCCCAAGTCTGTACGTACTGCAATAGAGTGCATCTCCGGTATAGAGTGCGTCATACTCACGAACTCCAATGTGAAAGGCCCAAGCTCCAAAGGCACACCGGGATCAACCTCCACTATTGGTATACTTAAGGAAAACTGTTCTACCTTTGATCTTACAAAAGATGCAGTGAACTTTGTGGCATATATGGGGCATCTGAGATCTTCCCAGAGGTAAGGGATAGCCCCTATATGATCTTCATGTGCATGAGTCAAAACCACACCTATGAGATCTTTACGCCTTTCCCTTATGAAGCTAATATCAGCAACAACCAAATCCACACCTGGCATGCTATCAGGATCTGCAAACCCAGCGCCTAGATCTATCATTATCCATTTACCATGAACATGGTAAAGCGAAACATTCATACCAATCTTTCCCACACCACCCAGAGGCAGGAACAAAAACTTACTATCGTCTACATACATTACAAAATACAAGCGCCACAAAACGCACCATAAGTAGCATGGATGCTTACGTTTTTAAAGAAAAAACATGAATATAGGCCCCACCAAGCCATTTTTGACTTTTAGATATATTGCGGAATAGAGGAGCATTTACTGGTACTATACTAGCATATTAAAGAGCACTGCAATTTGTGCACCGCAATTCAATTTTCCACACGATAATTTTAGCAAAGCACATGTTCAGTCTCCAGAGAAATACATTCGTTATACCAAGCTGCCTTATCAGAGATATCTACTATGACAAAATACCAAAGCTATAGTGAATTTCTCTAAAGCAGATCGAAGCAGAAATACTTACTGGTATACTAAGGATAACAAGTCAAGCCATAGAGCAGTCCTTAAAATGTATAGAAATTCGGACGAGAAAAGCTTATAGCACTGCTGAAAGGCAAAGCTTTATAAGCATTGTAATGAATGCAGAACCACATAATTGTGGTAATGGACTTTTTAAGTGCTCCCACACTATATATAGATATAGCGATACATTAGGGGTGGCACGAATTATGTGCTCTGGCTGCTACTCATAATTAAAAGGAAGCGCAAGTCAAATCTCTAACCGGACGCAATGCATATACGTGGTCGTATCTTAAAATTAGCCCCCTAGCAAAAGCCTAAAAGTACATGTGTCATATCGAGAGGCTACGTAAACTCAACAGAAGTTTTTCTTTCGAGGGTTTGGGAAATGAATTCCAAAAGTACGCAGCACAGTTTGTAGAGAAAATCACATAGCCCTGTTGTATATTTTTGGCTTGCTTATACCTACCTACGAAACAGCGCATAAAAGCGCAATGTTTGAGAAGCATACTCGGTATAGATGCCCAATACATTGCGTAGTAAATCTGAGCTGTATTATCTGAAGAAAGTGGATGAAAAAAAATCAGAATTGTATTGACTAAGGGTTACGATTCCCTTATAAGTAGAGCTGCTTTCGCTATCTCCGGGTGCGTGGGTAGCGCTTTTCATAGTGATTTTAGGTTTTTACATGCCCACGATTAATCAATTAGTTCGTCGTCCCAGAAAGCCTAGTATATCGGCTAATAAGGCTCCAGCTTTGCAGCACAATCCGCAGAAGAGGGCGGTGTGTGTGAAGGTTTATACTACTACGCCGAAAAAGCCGAACTCTGCGTTACGTAAGGTGGCGCGTGTTAGGATAGCGGGTTACGGTAGTGAGGTTATTGCGTATATTCCTGGTGAGGGGCACAACTTGCAGGAGCACTCTGTAGTTTTAATTAGAGGTGGCCGTGTTAAAGATCTTCCTGGTGTGCGCTATCATATAGTGCGTGGTGCATTGGATACCAAAGGTGTTCAAGGTAGGAAGAAGGCTAGATCTAAGTACGGGGTAAAGCGGGGAAGCTGATTTTTTGTGGTGATATATGTCTCGTCGTAGAAGGGTTGTTAGAAGGGCGGTAGCTACAGAAGGATGTTCAGGTAATGTCCTATTGGCTCGCTTTGTGAATGTTGTTATGTATCAGGGTAAGAAAGCTCTGGCTGAGAAGATTGTTTTTGGTGCACTAAAGATGGCGGAGTCACGCTTGCAGGGTGAGAGTGGTGTTGCCATCTTTAATACGGCGGTAGCGAATGTTATGCCTAAGATGGAAGTTCGCTCTAGGAGAGTAGGTGGTGTTACGTACCAGATTCCTGTTGAGGTGCGGGAGGATAGGTCTACTTCTCTTGCGTTACGTTGGATTGTGAAGGCGGCTCGTGCTGGTCGCAAGCGTACAAACAAAACTTACATGAGTTGTTTGTGCAATGAGCTGATGGAAGCTTACAATAAGCGCGGTGGTGCATGTAAGATTAAGGAAGAAAAATATAGGATGGCTGAAGCTAATAAAGCATTTTCGCATTTTAGATTTTAGCAATTTTTTTTGTGTTCTTAGCAGGGAGTATGGGGTGTGAGTGGTAAGGGTGATTTATCTAAGTGTAGGAATATAGGGATAATGGCGCACATAGATGCGGGAAAGACTACTACGACGGAGCGCATACTTTTTTACACTGGGAAGCAGAACAGGATAGGGGAAGTTCATGAGGGTGCTGCATCTATGGACTGGATGGAGCAGGAGAAGGAGCGGGGCATTACGATAACATCTGCTGCTACTACGTGTTTTTGGAATGGATGCAGAATAAACATAATCGATACACCTGGGCACGTTGATTTTACTGTAGAGGTAGAGAGATCTCTGCGGGTACTGGATGGTGCTGTAGCTGTGTTTGACGGTGTTGCGGGTGTAGAGCCGCAATCAGAGACGGTGTGGCGTCAAGCTGATAGGTACGACGTTCCGCGTATTTGCTTTGTCAATAAGATGGATAGGGTGGGTGCTGACTTTTATACTTGTGTCGATATGATTGTCGATAGATTGGGTGCAGTGCCGCTTGTGTTGCAATTACCTATAGGGGTAGATAAAGGATTTGTTGGGGTTGTTGATCTGGTGGAAATGCGGTCAATAATCTGGGAGGAAGATTCGTTAGGTGCGAAGTTCCGTTATGGCGATATACCTGAAGGTATGTTAGAGGAAGCTAATAAATATAGATCTAAGCTTCTTGAAACGGCTGTTGAAGTGGATGATGAGGCTATGTCTATGTACCTTGACGGGCAGGAGATATCGGTTTCACTATTGAAGAAGTGTATACGGGCTGGGGTTATTGGCTCCAACTTTGTTCCGGTTTTGTGTGGGTCAGCTTTTAAGAACAAGGGGGTGCAGCCTCTCTTGGATGCTGTCGTTGATTACTTGCCTTCTCCTGGTGACATACCTACTATAGAGGGGGTTAGTGCTAAGGATCCGGATCAGGTTATGCGAATCACGACTTCTGAGGATGGGAAGTTCGTTGCTCTTGCATTTAAGGTGATGGTAGACAGGTTTGTGGGTAGCTTAACTTTTGTCCGGGTTTACTCGGGAAGGTTGACGGGCAAATCTGTTGTGTTGAATTCTAGTAAGGGGCACACGGAGTCTGTGGGCAGGATTCTGTTAATGCACGCGAATAACAGGGAAGATATAAGTGAGATAAGGGCTGGTGATATTGCGGCGCTAGCTGGGCTTAAGAAGACTACTACAGGTGATACGTTATGTGATCAGAATTTTCCTGTGATATTGGAGAAGATGGATTTCCCCGAATCAGTGATGGAGCTTGCTATTGAGCCTGTGTCTACTGCTGATCAGGAGAAGATGGGTATGGCGCTTAGTAGATTGGTTGCGGAAGACCCTTCTTTGAAAGTCTTTGTAAATAATGAGAGTGGGCAAACCATACTGAAGGGTATGGGAGAGTTGCATCTGGAAATTATAGTGGACAGAATGAGGCGCGAGTTTGGGGTAGAGGCGTCAGTTGGTGCTCCTCAAGTTGCCTATAGGGAGACTATAACTAAAGCTGCGGAAATTGAGTATGTTCACAAAAAGCAAACAGGTGGTGCGGGGCAGTTCGCTAAGGTCAACATATTGTTTGAGCCTCTTCCTCCGGGTTCTGGTTTTGAATTTGAGAATAAGATTACCTGCGGTGCGATTCCTAAGGAGTATATACCTGGTGTTCAGAATGGTTTAGAGTTAATAAAGGAAACGGGGATTATAGCGGGGTTCCCCTTAATTGATTTTAAGGCTACTTTGTTCGATGGTGCGTTCCATGAAGTTGACTCTAGTCCATTGGCGTTTGAGTTGGCGGCAAAGGGGGCATTTCGGGAGATGGCAAGCAAGGCGGCTCCGGTATTGCTTGAGCCTATAATGAGGGTAGAGATTATTACTCCCGATGAATATATGGGAGATGTGATAGGGGATGTAAATAGTAGAAGGGGTAAAGTTTCTGAGATGCAGGATAGGCACAACGCTAAGTTGATTACTGCATTTATACCTCTTGGTAGCATGTTTGGATATGTTAAGGATTTGCGTTCTATGTCTCAGGGTAGGGCGCAGTATAGTATGTTCTTTGCTCGTTATGAAAGGGTGCCTGAGAACGTTGTTGTTAATGATGTGAAGAAGTAGGTATTGTTATGTCAGAAGGAAGGAAGCCGCATATAAACGTAGGGACAATAGGGCACGTGGATCACGGTAAGACAACGCTTACGGCTGCGTTAACTACTGTTCTGGCTAGGAAGCTAAGTGGCGCGAATAAAGTG
>NZ_JAHLEX010000110.1 GCF_023476575.1 Anaplasma phagocytophilum
TTCTCCGCATTATTAGTGTATGGATCCTTAGCATATTGCTTCATGGTTTTCACACTACTTTCTATGAGACGACTAGCAAGCAGGCAATGTAATGATGTTTGTGATAGTGTTGAGATCATAGATCTTACAGGTGCGACCAAGGTTTCAAAACTTTGCTGAATACACTCGCGACCCAATTTATCAGCTTGAGAATCCAATGTAGCAGCTAAGGCGCGCAGCTCTTCTAGGGCGAGTAGTAACGCCGACTTTGCAGTAGAATTGACGGCAAAGTCGGCCTCACCAACCCCTTGAGTAAGGCATAAAAAAGCATCTTCTGGAAGACCCTCAATGATATCCACTAATTCATCAACGAGCACCTGTTTTATATCATCGGCGGTATCCTCCCGTGCTAGACAAAAATCATGGTATGCCGCCTCTACATTGACCAAAGCTGTCTGAAGTAATGGATTAGCATCTCCCTCAGAGGTTTCTACAACTTCTTTCAACTTTGATATAGACTTTTCCAGCAACCAGCTGAGATACACAGAAACAGCCCGATGCGTGAGCCTGTCATTCCTAGGCTCATCTCCTACGCGACTATAAACTCTATAGGTTTTTAGACCCATAAACCGTCAAAGCATGCATAACAACACTACCGTAACACATATGCCCACGTAATATGAGTAATGTAACTTTCAAGGTAATAACATTAGCGTCATAGCTTTCAACAACTGCCAGTTTCACAAAATTTACATTGCGCACGCAAAAATATGGGTAATAGCTTTAATATGACCGTGATAAACGCTTGCATATGGAGTGAAGAACCTATGAAAGGTAGAGAAACTTCGTACAGCGCTATGCTATAAAAAAGAAGTTTCCTAATCGAGAAGGCCTCACTTAAAACATTGCAGAAGCACTACTCAGTATCCTAAAAGTCTAGAATATCCCCGTTGATGGGAACGTCTTTGCCAGCAGAATAAACGCCTGAATGGAGAATAAAAAGCAGTACGAACATCAACTCGAATATAGCTGCCATGCTGCACACATGGTCAATAGGGTAGGTAAGTCCATTTTATTTCAAGGGCTTCAAAAATATGAAGCCGAAAATCTCATACAGACAGATCGCTTGTCTCAGAATAATAACATAGACGTTACTATAGCCAAAAGTTCCCTCATTTAATATTGCAAACCTTCCTTTGGCAAACAAGGCACTGGAAATATTCACTATTCCAGCTTAGAAGAGAGACTATGTATCAGTATTTGAGAAACTTAGACAAGTAAATACTATTCCATGTTTCCTGTAAAAAGCAGTCAGTAGTTATACAGAGCATGTAACGACATGCACTACATTAGCAAAATGAAAAGGCTAATCTCTGAGAAATCAATGCAATCAAAACAAACTTAGCCATTTTAAGCAACTACCGTAAAATGAATGAATATCTATAACTACTAATTAATGAAGCAAATCAGGAGAAGCGTCAGCAAGATCCAATCCCTCAACCGACAGATCATCCCATCCTGCACCAGGTGCTGGATCAAGAAGACCAGGCTCAGCGCACTGTCTCATGATGCATCGCAGAGAAGCTTGTGTTACCATCGCACGAAGTCTAGCGTATGTCTCAGCGTCACGATTACTAGGCAAATCAGACGGATCTACTTTGTCGAGAGCTTCACGTGCTTTGTTCAAAGCAGGAAGTACACAACCGACACCCTGCGAATCAGACAGGTCTATAGATTCACAGATATCCACATGTGAGTTTAGACCACACAGCGCGCTAGAACACTCTAGAATAGCAGGAACACACGACAGTTCTGTATCCGCAGCCATGCAACTATAGCACAGGCGACGTGCGGCTGCATATGCAGATGACACAGTAGCACCCATATACTCTGTGTCCTCGAGGGAAGAATCGCAAGTGTTGGTGCCATTTACGTAATCCTTAAACAGCCCTTGGATCTTGTCAAGCGCTTTATTAGCCAGTGCACAACTCCAGGATGCTCGAACAGTAACACCTGGTGCATCAGAAACTCTACGTATCGCTTCTCTCACATTGCCGAGCAAAACTTCAAAGCTATCACTTAAACATCCTCTAGCACCCATGTCAGCATCTTGGTGCACAGTGTAAGCCAGAGCACGCAATTCCTCTACTCCTGACAGAAGCGCACATCTCGCTTCGGATGCACTGACAAACCCAGCAGAACCCTGAACTAAGTACATAAAAGCACTATCATGCATCGCCGACACAGAATCACTAAGTGAGTCTATCAACATACACAATCTGTTTCTTGTATCTGATGATGACTTGTCTGGAAGACTTCGATTTGACTGGAGAATAGATACAACTGCGGCGACTCTAGAGGAGGCGTCACAGAAGCTAGAAACGTCGTCGCCTGCAGGTCCTTCTAGAGGTAATGACCCATCGCGGCAACGCGAAAGATAAAACAACGCACTGCGACATTGAAAAAGATACCCTTCACAACCACCAGATAGTGCTCTCACTATATCACTGAAATTACCTGCTCGTGCCTTATAAAGATCATCATATACCTCTTCAATACAATCTAGAGCCATCTGAACGAACGCACAACCCGTCGCTCCAGATGCTTCTAGAACTGTACGCAACTTACGTGCAGCCCCTTCCAGCAACCAGCTACAATACACAGCAACAGCGCGATGTGTAAGCCTATCACCAATGATATCACTTTCTACGCGACTATAAACTCTATAGGTTTTTGAATTGTAAATCATTGAACTATGCATCACATAACCACAACACACACATTCGAGTGTAACATGTTGTTAATGCATCTTTCAAATGGAAATTCTAGCTACAGCTTAGTAAAGTAGCTAGAATTTGTAATACAGATAGTTGTAAATTTTTTTGGCCTTTCTGTAAGCATTACCATAATACATGCTTCGGTGTGGAGGTAAGATTTAGGTAAAAAATCCAAGTACATTTATTGTGATATTGTGTGCTTCAGCCCCACAAAATGCAATCGCGTTTGCTTACAAGGTTTTAGAAGCAGTTTCACCAAGTAAAAAGAGCAGGGGAATTTTTGTGTAATGCGGTATATAAGAGCTGTTTTTCAAATCATCAGTGTATCGTGATTGTAACTAAGAAGGGATTAAAAGTAATCACTGAGATTTATTACGTCAACCATAACCTCATAATACCACTTAAGAGAACTTCTGCTGGAGTACTGAACGAAATTACTCTATGCCTTTTTTTAACTTTACTATCAACATGTATGTGATTTTACGCACAACTATTGATAAGGCGCAAAAAGGCGTACTACAAAAATGGTTATGGTTATATACTGCTTTTAAGAAGGCTTGTGTTCCACTTCTATCAAGATGATTCTGACTTGACCAACGCGTTCCGTAGCGTTTTATGTACCTAGACAGGAAAGCTCGTT
>NZ_JAHLEX010000111.1 GCF_023476575.1 Anaplasma phagocytophilum
GCATGTATTTGGAATGCTATATGCACAACTGTGCATATAGCATTAGAGTTAACAGCAGATACGGTTTTGTGTGTAGCATGTTCGGGGGGTTTTCCTAGTTTCTAGTACCAAGCTCCTCAGAAAGGTGATCTTCTGTATATTTTCCAATATGTGTATTTCGCTATTATGAGTGGGAAGGTGTGTAATCTCTCTAAGTACTGGGGGATCACCACAGACAATAAGTTAAAGTGCGGGGCAGCGCGCATAACATCAAGAAGTTATTTTACAGCAGAGACGCTTTACCTAAGTGCTAACAATTGTTGAGTAGCTAGGTATGTAATTTCTTTTTTGTGAAAAGGATACCAAACATCACTCCAAAGATCTTATGTAGAGGTGTAATATGATACAAGCATCACTCATTGAGCAAAACACCGGCAGCAGAGTTTTGTAGACTTGATAAAGCATCATGCTTCATAGCTAAACACCTGTCGAATTCAATGCATGCTGCGGTAAGTTTTTCGATGGTATTGTGGTTGCTATCACGCACTATAGTAACATCTTTTTTCACTTTTCCGTATGCCTTACTAAGCAACAGGAGTAGCTTGCCTTCTATATCCTGCAATTCCTTGAATCTCTGAATATCACACATGCTCAGAGCATCAAGTTCCTTTTTTATCACAAAAACAATTTGTGTTTTTAACTCTGTTATATATTCGAGAAGTCTCTCTTTCACTTACCAATAACCACGTTGGAAAAGGCCAGCTCTAATCGAGAATTCTTAATATTGTCTTAAGCATCTTTTGTATTCAGTAAGCAAACAAGGTTTATATTTGCTACACTTCTTCTTTATTAAATCTATCACAGAACTTTTTTGCTTTTTCATATGCGAATGCATTAGTGGATAGTAGTAATAGGGTTCTTAGTGAATTGGGCTTAGAGATGCATTCGGTATATGAACACTTCTTAGCGCATCTATTAGAACGTGTGTTTTTCCCGCTATACATTTTCTAATTGTGTATGGTATAGGTGGCGAATGCTACAGACTTTTAATTTCTCGTTCTTGGCTACTATGTTGTAGAGCTGCGTTTAGAAACGCTTTTCAGCGTAATTAAGTTCCACACTATAATCTCTTTTTATGCTGCCACGTTGCTCAACTACGTGTGTATGCAATTATGATGGGTAATGTTCCTCATCAAAACAAATCATAATATATATTACTATTTGTTAAAAAATCAATAATACTGAGCTGCATAACGCTGGTATGCTACACTTCCGGATTGTGGTGTTGTCTATTGGTTAATGAGATGCATACGCCCCGTATATTCACTAGTCCAGGTATGTCTGGATATACCTACAGTGGTATTTCCTCCACTGCGTATAGAGATATTATACGTAATTCCATAATCTCTGGTGCCATGCAGTATGATGAATGTATGAGGGCTGTGGTGGTATATGCATCGGAATTACGCGGTATATTTCACGAAATTAGATGGTTAGATAGTGCGTTTGTAGCGAATGTTCGTAGGATGGAGAGTCTTGGACGCTACGTAGCCGCAGAGAGTACTTCGAGCTCAGAATCTGCAGTGCGAGAGAAGGTGTTGTACGGCATAGTCCATCGTCTGTACGATGCTCTGTATTACTGTGTTACAGCATCGTGCAACAAAAGAGTGGCACACTTCATGGACTCAGGCTTTATCAGGCGTGGAGTACATCTACAAATAGCTAATGCATGTAGTATCCTAGTTAATGTTATTTCCATAGTACACTGCTGTGCTAGGACTGCTACTACACGGTCTGTTAGTACGATGGGTGAGAGTGATGCGGATAATGTGTTTAACTCTGGCATATCTCTAAGTGCATACGTAAATGTAAAATTGTCAGCTTTAAGCATATGCTTAAATTCTTCTTCGGATTCTGAAGATACAAAGCGTAGAAAGGCGATTTTGCTTATGGTGTGGCATAACATAGAGCTTTGCAATAAGGTTGCCGAATTAGTTGATCAGGACATACCGCGTTGTTTCCGTAATCGTGCAGGGAGTTGCTTGAATAAGATTCTTAATGCAGTTGAGTCTAGCACGACTGCATGCGGAGAGATGGTACGTAATAACGAGAGAGCACGTCTGCGTTTAACGATTGCTAAAAGAGCGAGAGCGAGTTTTATGTACTATTCAAAGACATATAGAGGTTTAGCAGTTAGCGGTGGTGATAAATGTTTCAGGAAGGAAGGGTATACGGCTGCTTTAGTTCGGGTAATTGGTTGTTTATTCTCAATGTATAGAGGATATGCCGCCACTGATAATGCAGATTATATTGTTGCAACCAGAATTGAGGGTTGTCTTCGAATTTTGCTTAATCTACACAATGATAACGTACAAGTAGCAAGAGCTTCAGAATATAGGGCACGCACAGTATACTTGGACATGTGTTCTGTCTATGAGAAGATTGACATAGAGGTTACGCCAGATCTACTATTAAATCCGCGGGTAGAAATTCAGTGGCGCAATACAGCATTGCGATATCTTTTAGCAATGATGAATAGGACACTTAATGGTGGATACTTCAATGTTGTTGAACAGGCTGAAGGTTCACCTAGTCAACCCTCAACATCAACTCAGACATCAGTCTCAAGATCAGCTGCAATATCAGTAACTACTAGTTCTGTGCTGGAGGGGGCACAAGTTACTGCTCATAGATCACGAACTCCTAGTGGGGACATTGATGACCTAGTCCACAGGCTTGAAGAGCATAATCTTCTTTCATAACTACATTCGCACGCCACTATGACGGGTACGTTACGCATCAAAACAAATCCTCCAGGCATTATTAGTTAAAAAATCAATAATATTGAGCTGGCTGTAGGACGTTAGTATGCTATATTTTCAGAGTGTGATGTTGTCCAATGGTTAATTAGATGCATACGCCGCATATATTCACTAGTCCAGCTATGTCTGGATATGCCTACCGTGGTCTTCCTTCTACGGAATATAAAGACAATATATGTAATGCCATGAGCTCTGGTGCAACGCAGTATTCTGAATTCCTGGAGGTTCTGCGTAAATGCGTTACGGAATTGCGCAATACGTTTGACGAGCTTCGTGGGGTCGATGGCGTGTTTACGGCGAATGTAGGCAGGATTGAGTTTGTTGGAAGCTGTGTAGATGCGGAGAGTACTGCAAGTGCAGGACCTACAGAGCGAGATCGGGTGTTGAATTGTATAACCAGTTATTTGTATGACGCACTGCAGGACTGCGCTACAGCGGCGTGCAACAAAGATGAGGCACGGTTCATGGATCTCAGCTTTATTAGGTGTGGGGTGCACCTAAAAATAGCTAAGGCATGTGGCATTC
>NZ_JAHLEX010000112.1 GCF_023476575.1 Anaplasma phagocytophilum
ACAGCGACTTGTGTGTTGACTTATGCTTACAGCGTAAGTGTATCAAGATATTTGCAATAGCTGCAGGTGTAATACCTGGTATTCTCCTTGCGGCGCCTATAGAGAATGGCCTTACTGCTTGCAGCTTTTCCTGCGCCTCTTTTGATAAACCGTACACGTCAGAATAAAGAATATCTTTAGGTATAGATAAATTCTCTTCTTCTAGGAATGATTTGATGTCAGCTTCCTGCCGCTTCAAATAAGGTGCATACTTTCCTTCGATTTCCATCAAAGCCAGTGTCCCAGTGCTAAAAGATCTTAGACTTGGCCATATTTTTAACAGTACTTCTATGTTTATGTTAGGATGACTTAGCAACTCAAAGGCATTTTTCTTTTCACCATTTTGCGCAATGGCAATGTCATACTCCGCAATATCGTTGGGAGTGGCTACAACACCCTTTAGTGCATCCATCAAAGCATGCATTTCTTGCTTTTTTTGAGATAATCGATCAAAACGCTCTTGAGATACTAATGAGCGCGCGTGTCCTGTCTCGGTTAGACGCATGTCAGCATTATCAGAGCGCAGAGTTAGCCGATATTCAGCACGGGATGTAAAAAGCCTGTAAGGCTCGCTGGTGCCCAGTGTTACAAGATCATCTATCATCACCCCTATGTATGAGTCACTCCGCTTCAAAACCAGAGGTTCGTGATTACGCGCTAAAGAAAGTGCTGCGTTTGCTCCCGCAACGATACCCTGTCCGGCAGCTTCTTCATATCCGGTAGTGCCATTAATTTGTCCTGCGCAGAAAAGCCCTTTAATTTTTTTAGTCTCTAACGTATGGTACAACTCACGAGGATCTATGAAGTTGTACTCCACAGTGTATCCATGGCGGAGCATTACAGCTTGTTCTAGACCGTTAATACTCCTTAGCATTTCTAGCTGTACTTCAACAGGACAAGAGGTAGATATACCATTTGGGTATACAGAATTGGTTTCAAGTCCTTCGGGCTCTAGGAAAATCTGATGGCTTCTGTGGTCTGGAAATCTGCGTACTTTTTCTTCTATAGAAGGGCAATATCTAGGAGCCATCACATCTAGGAGAGACTCGCACCGTGAGCCCGCAAGATGTAAGTTCCTTCTAATTATTTCGTGGGTTTTATCATTTGTATGAGTCACGTGGCAAGATATTTGAGGTAAACTCACACACTCAGACATAAAAGAAAACGGCGTTGGCAAAGTATCACCCTTTTGTTCTAAAAGTTTTGACCAATTTATACTGTTTTTGTCAATTCTCGGAGGGGTGCCAGTTTTTAGTCTACCCAATTGAAACCCATGTGCTTTCAGAGCTTGTGGAAGCTTTGTGGAGGGTTTGTCTCCTACCCTGCCCGCTGGAAAGCTTTCATTTCCTACGTGTATTGTCCCTCCTAAAAAAGTTCCTGTGGCAAAAACCAATCGGGTTGTTTTTATCAACTTTCCATTCGACAGTAGTACCGAGGAGATCTGAGGACGTTCTTCTTCGCCATCAACGGAGAAGTCAACCACCTCTTCTTCTAGCACGGTTAAGTTTTCGTAGTGCAACATCATATCACGCATAGTAAGCTTGTACACTTCTCTATCCGCTTGCGCTCTAGGCCCCCATACTGCCGGACCTTTACTTCTATTAAGGATTATAGAGTGAATGCTAGATTTATCGATGACCTTTCCCATAAGGCCATCTAACGCATCGACTTCGCGAACTACAACTCCTTTCGCAATGCCACCTATGGCGGGATTGCAGGACATTTCTCCTATGGATTCTACTTTATGTGTAACCAACAAAGTTTTAGCACCTACTCGTGCAGCAGCGGCAGCGGCTTCACAACCAGCATGTCCTCCACCAACAACCACTACATCATAGTTTTGCACTACAACCTACCGTTATTACTAAAATATACTCGATAGATGGTAAAAAGTAATATAAGTCATGTCAAATGATGCTAAAATTCGTGAGTTTATTAGGTAGATGCATGAACGTTATTGTATTATCAGGATATGGACTGAACTGTGAGGAAGAGACGCTTTTTGCCTTTCAAGAAGCAGGTAGGTATCTAAACACTAACGTCTCTGGTAAAATTGTGCACATCAAAGAGCTGTTGTCGAATCCTAAGCAGCTTGCTTCATTCAACACTATGGTAATACCAGGAGGGTTTTCCTATGGTGATGATACAGGCGCAGGTAATGCATATGCGTTACGATTGATTCATGGATTAAATGAGCACATTTGTGACTTTATAGAACGTGACACTTTACTGTTAGGCATTTGCAATGGGTGTCAAATACTCCTAAGGATGTTGTGTCCAAATGTTGCTTTGGTAAGTAACGATGTTGGCGTTTACCAGTGTCGTTGGGTTACAGTAAAGGCGAGTAACAACTCTGTATGGATGAATGGTATAGATAAGATGTACATTCCAGTAGCGCATGGTGAGGGCAAGTTTCACGCAGCAGAGGACGTGCTGCAAAATCTGGAAACACGGGGAGATGTCGCATTGCGTTATGTTAATTCTGATGGAGAATATGCGCAAGGGGAGTTTCCTCATAACCCCAATGGATCCGCTCGGGATATTGCTGCTATAACATGTAACAATGGGAAGGCGCTGCTTATGATGCCACATCCTGAAAGGGCAATATTCTTCACCCAGAGATATGACTGGACCGATATTGTACATATGCACCAGAATTCAAAAGGGGCTGTGGATAAATATGCTGATGGATTTAAGATTTTTATGAACGCTGTGAGATATTTCTCATAAATTTGGTAAGAAACGAGCCACGTTTCTTTCTGAGGCAGTACAGCATATGGTATTCCATAAGATGCTAGGTCTTCAGTATTGCAGCTATATATTGAGAGGTTTTATAGGTGTAACTTTCCAATATCACCGAAAAAACAATATTATATCCAAGGTTAACCATGTTATAGGTAGAAGCGTAGAGCTTTAAAGCTCAAGCATGAGAAGCGGAGATTTCAGGAGAAAGCTGATAACTCAAGCCAGCCTTTAACCTATAAGCAAGCTTAGGAGTGATGTGACCATCAACAACGCCAACGAAGTTACCACCTAGACCAACACAAGCATAAGGAACAACACCTAAACCTTCACTAAGAAGATCATAACAAGCATTGACCATGACTGAAGTAGAAGAAACCGCCCTAATCTCAACAACCTCACCCCCTTCAATAGTTTTAGCAAGTAATCCTGCTACTATGGTTTTTTCTTCAGGAGTGAGTTCCTTGACTAGGTCTTTAGCTACGGCTGTGGCGTTACTATTAGGTGCACTTACTA
>NZ_JAHLEX010000113.1 GCF_023476575.1 Anaplasma phagocytophilum
GTGGGTGAGCCATGTGGTGGGGTTGATTGAAGTAGGTTGATGCTCCTAATTAAGACGGGTAAAGATTATATAATATTTTAGGGTGCTCCCTGTTTCAGGGCAAATCTTTAGGGAGATTGTGCAGCAAAACATTTAGCTTTGTTATGTTTATATGGTATAGCGGGCTGTCGAACCCTCGACTATTTTTATGTACAGGTGTAATTTTTCTTAAAACTACTAGAATTACAGTATGATAGTTATTTTATGTAATTTTGAAGATATGTAGTTAGTGGGAGTTTTTTCGAGTTTTGTACTACATATGTATGCATAAGTTTGCTATCAATTTTAATTTGCATTTGATGCCAAAACTGTGATTGACAACACGGCTGTGAGCCAGTAGCATTTCGCATGGTTGCTGGGGGTGTAGCTCAGTTGGTTAGAGCGCAAGCCTGTCACGTTTGAGGTCGCGAGTTCGAGTCTCGTCACTCCCGCGTTGCGTTTGTAGTAGGTATTGTTAGAAGTTTACGGGTGTTTTGTGCGTACCGGCATGCTCATGGAAGGAAAAAAGGGGGTCATCATTGGTGTGGCTAATGGTAAGTCCTTGGCGTGGGGCATCGCGAAAGCTGTGTGTGCGCAGGGCGCCGAGGTTGCTCTTACATATCTTTCGGAGACTTTCAAGAAAAGGGTGGATCCTCTTGCGGAGTCTCTAGGTGTCAAGTTGACAGTTCCGTGTGACGTATCAGATACGGAGTCTGTAGACAATATGTTCAGAGTTCTTGCTGAGGAGTGGGGTAGTCTGGATTTTATGGTTCATGCGGTTGCATTTTCCGACAAGAACGAGCTCAAGGGAAGGTATGTTGATACTTCCCTGGGTAATTTCCTGACGTCAATGCATATATCGTGTTATTCTTTTACTTATATTGCAAGTAAAGCTGAGCCGCTTATGGCCGATGGTGGTAGTATTTTGACTCTTTCTTATTACGGTGCTGAGAAGGTAGTGCCTCATTACAATGTGATGGGTGTGTGTAAGGCGGCCCTTGAGGCAAGTGTTAAGTACTTGGCGGTTGATTTGGGTAAGCAGCAGATAAGAGTTAATGCTATTTCTGCGGGGCCTGTTAGAACTTTGGCGTCTTCTGGAATTAGTGATTTCCATTATATAATGACGTGGAATAAGTATAATTCGCCGTTGAGGCGCAATACTACTCTTGATGATGTCGGGGGGGCTGCGTTATATCTGCTGAGTGATTTGGGTAGAGGGACGACTGGTGAGACTGTGCATGTGGATTGTGGCTACCATGTGGTAGGGATGAAATCGGTTGATGCTCCTGACATAAGCCGGGTGAAAGGTGATCATAGCGGGTGAGCGTTTGCAGCCTTGCAGTAAAAGTTTATAAGTGATTTTCCGTTTAGCGTGATGCTTGTTTTGTCTCTCGCATAGGGGGAGTGTGCTTTGAGATTGTGGGTTGGTTTTTGAGCTTATCTATTGTTGCGGAGATAGCGGTAGAGTAAGTCAATGTGAGATTTGGGTTTATCAAAATGATGGGTAATTCCGGGGCTGCTGATTGTAATTTGGGTACTGTGGATAGAGGTAGTACCTATGACGGGCATTTGTCATGGAAGAGTGTTCAGAAAAAGTTGCGGGATTTCTATGGCAGTGCAGCGTATGATAGCTGGCTTAGTGCTCTGGTGTATTCTGGTTATGAAAACGGTAGAGTTATTCTTTTAGTGCCTACGCGGTTCATAAAGGAGTGGATTCTCGTGCATTACCTGGAAAAAATCCTGGAGTATTGGCGAGGGGAGAATCGCGCTGTTTACTGTATTGACATATGTGTTGCAGATGGAGCTGAAAGTGGCGTTCTGCAGGGTAATAGGGGTGTTTCGGTTAAATCTACAGAGGCGCAGGAAGTTCCTTCTGTTAGTACATATGAACATTTGAGTTCTCCTTTGGATCCAAGGTTTACGTTTGACAATTTTGTTGTGGGGAAGCCAAATGAGCTAGCCTTTGCTGCGGCGCGGCGTGTGGCTGAGTCTTCGGAGCCGATTCCTGGGAGTAATCCATTGTTTCTATATGGTGGTGTAGGTTTGGGGAAGACTCATCTTATGCATGCGATTGCCTGGTACGCGCTTGGGTCTCCTAGGAAGAGGAAAATAGCTTATCTATCTGCCGAGAAGTTTATGTATCAGTACGTTACGGCGCTGCGTAGTAAGGACATCATGTTATTTAAAGAGCAGTTTCGTTCGGTAGATGTATTGATGGTGGATGATGTGCAGTTCATTAGTGGTAAGGATAGCACGCAGGAAGAGTTCTTTCATACGTTTAACGCTCTTATAGATCAGAGTAAGCAGTTGGTGATTTCTGCGGACAGATCTCCTAGTGATTTAGATGGCGTGGAAGATAGGATTAAGTCTCGATTGGGATGGGGGTTAGTAGCTGATATTAATGAGACGACTTTTGAGCTTAGGTTGGGTATATTACAGCTGAAAGTCGAGAAGATGGGCATACACGTCCCTGATGAGGTGCTTGAATTTCTTGCTAAAAACATTAAGTCTAATATTAGGGAGCTGGAGGGTGCTTTAAATAAGGTAGTGGCGCATTCTTCTTTGGTTGGCAGTAGTGTCACTGTTGAGCTTGCGAGTGACATTTTGTCTGATTTGTTGCGTGCAAATCATAGATTAGTGACCATAGATGCTATTCAGAAGAAGGTTGCAGAGTTTTTTGGTATCAGGCTAGAAGACATGTATTCCGCGAGGAGGTTGAGGGCTCTTGCTAGACCAAGGCAGGTGGCCATGTATTTGTCAAAAAGGCTGACGCAAAAGAGTTTGCCCGATATAGGTAAAAGCTTTGGTGGTAGGGATCATGCGACGGTAATTCATGCTGTCAAGCAGGTGGAAAAGTTTATAGATACTGATTCAAAACTCGCAGGTGATATAAGTCTGTTGATAAGGATGTTGAGATAGGGTGTGTAACCTCAGAAGGTGTGGGTCCTGGCGGAGATATTAGGTGTATGTGGTTTGAAAGCCATGCATACGTTGGTATGTAGTAGTTTTAGGTGTATTTTCCGTTGCGTGGAATAGATAGGTGCTTTTTGGGTGTTAGCATCTTTCTTTCGGCTGTGTGATGCAGTCTTTTTTTTTGGTAGGTATAATGGCTTTCTATTGGGGTCTAGCAAATGTTGTTAGAGGGAAAGTCGCGATGCATTGCATGGAAGTCAAATGGCTTTAAGGTGAATACGCAAAC
>NZ_JAHLEX010000114.1 GCF_023476575.1 Anaplasma phagocytophilum
AAAACTGACTTAAGATATGACAGACATCCCTCTCAGACTGCGTACTCATTCTATGCAGCTTTCCTTCCGTAGATGTACATAAACTGATAGATGCAGTTCTTGTGATAACTTACTCCTATTATCGAAGAAAAACATTTCTATTATAAAGTAATGGTATAAAATCTAGCTGATTGATTCAAGTCATAACTTTTGCATTTGATATATACAACAGCTAAATCTGAAACAGGCCCCACTACTTGGAGCTTGTTTCAGTTGAATATCCCCATTCCAAACATACCTCCTGCTGCGTTCTCTATGCATTCTTCAGCAACTCTATACGTAAAAATATTTTGATACATTACTCTATTAATTCAGCTTTCATTACTTAAATTGCTACATTCTTCTTCATCGTATCCAGCGCTATAGAAGACATTTCTTCAGTTTTAGGAGATACAGCAGGCATCTCGCTATTTTCTTCTTCCTTAGAAGGAATAGGCGTTTCTTTCTCTGGGAGGTATAGCTGAGGGCTATTTTTTTCGTCCTTACGTATGGTCATCAAGTAGTTTACGTCAGCATCAATTCCTCCATATACAAGAATCAGATAGTACATAATTAAGGCATAGACCGAAGCTATTGCCACTATTATTGCAGGCAATGCTATTACGTATGCAGCATATAGTGCCACAAGTGTCCAGACGACAGCGGAAGCAGCGATTATATAAGGGGTCTTGCGAAATAATCGGTGCTTTAATGGTCTGTGAGAGAAGGTTTTAATAATTTTTTTGCGTTCTGCATTATCTAAATTACATACTTGATATAGATCTTCTTCCTTTACACATGCAGGAGCATCGGATTCTAGAAAAGTTATGCTGCTATTTTGTACCTTATCATCTTTTTTTACTGTAGAAAGATTTACTGAATAGTGTTTAAAGTTATTGTTTATGTCCTCGAATAATTGATGAACGCAATTTCCATCATCAGAAAAAATAGTATCATTAGGTAATTCTGAGATTTCAAGAAGCTCCTCGGTTGACATATCTACTGTCTTGTAATTTCCCATGAGTTTAGTAAAGTGTTTCGCTGACGCCAGAGCTTGTGCATTTTGAAGGAATTTTTCTATATCATGTACTCTTGGTAATATACTCTCATACGCTAATTGCGGTATATAGTCATGGTCGAATAGTATGACTTCAGGCAAGTTTGTCCTTAACTTCTCGTCAATCCCATTACGTGCATCCTGATAGAATGATCTGCTATGAATTTTTCCACAAGCTTTCTTCAATTCCGCTATAAATACATCCCAGTTCAAATGAGGAACCATTTCCTGTATTGACGTAAAAATGTTTTGTATATCTTCAAGCAAAGCAAGCTCTTCCAGAGATAATGTTCCTTCTTTAGATGGGTTTAGAATATTTGATTTGTTAAAATACAGATTGTCTTTATCTATCTTTTCAAATCCCAAATTCAATAAGCGGAGTTTTCCATTTTCTACTATTATTTCTTCACCAGTGAATCTTTTTCCAGGATACAAAATAAGGGAGATAGCAGCTAACCTCTCTAACCCGAAATCTGTATTATATTGTAGAGGTCCCGTTATTTGCAGGTCTAGACTTTTCAGATTGGATATCATTGCGATGATATCTTTTCCCTTCAATTTTATAAAATCACGAATGTCGCTCTTCCTTAGATTATTAGAAATGCACTTTTCTGCTTCAGTAGCTTTTAGAAACTCCTGTATGATTCGGCGTAACTCATCACTATAGTTCACAAGTGGATGAAAGCATTCTACAGCCGCATCTAATAGCATTTCTCTTTTTTCATCTTTTGTATATCTGAAAAGCAGAAGATAAGTAATTAGTGTGTTATACGAAAGTTTTAAGGCACTTATTCCCCCTACCATTGTAGTTAAGACGACATGAAACATAGAAAGATAGTCTTTCATAGCTATGGTATGCAGTTCTTTTAGAAAAATAGGGTAATCTCTATTTTGCAGTGCTTTGTACAAACCTGAATTCTTTGTTATAAAAGACGTTGTATACGAATATTCATCTTCGGGATGTCTATCATAGTTGTCTACAGCAGTGATCCAAGACGCGTACAGTAGCCTGAGAGCTTCGTTCTCATTCAAATCTACTACTATTTCATCATTAAAATTTTTTGCTAAATTACTACATGCAGCAACCGCCAATTCCGTTGCAGTTTTTCTTATCATACTCCTGTTATAACTTAGTAAGGTAAGCGCATTGTCCACATTGTAGTTCAAGCAAACTCGATGAATTTCGCTTAAAGTACCTTGTATCTTAAAGCCATGCCCGGCTCTATCAAGGTTGCAAAAGCCCTTTAACTTTGTGATATGCTCTTCAATATTCAGATCCGCAGGCAAGTAATTATCTGGCATCAAAAGATCGTATATAGGATCACAAATTAGGGCATAGCAAGTTTCAGTACTCAACTTGCTCCCATTATGCCGATTTACATACTTTTCCATTTTTGTGGAAAAGAGAAAAAGATCCCCACACTTCCTTAGATCTTCTTCCGCCCATTTATTAACCTTTGAAGCTTCGTTGACAGCAGGGTAATAAACACCCTTGCAATCTACGCCATTTCCTTTTTCCTTTCCTTTCGCAACCAAAGTAACGCTCATCGTAGCTCCAGAGAAAAATAATTATTATATTTAATAAAGTGCTAATTTTTTTAACGCAAGACCGATGATAATATTATTATATTAATAGTATGCAATATGATTAAAGTTATTTTAAAAGCAGATTATCTACGCATTACGCACTTCTCTATAGTCTATCCCCATTAATAATTGTTGAGAAATTTTCAAAATCACAATGCAATATTTTCACCGCTTTAGTAGAGCATATAATCGCTATACAATATTGCTAAATATGAAAATCTTTAAAGAAAGCTCAGTGAAATCAAAAAAAATCATTGATTTAATTTCTTAAATGTTATCTAATAAGTTTACTTTTATTTAATAAATTAGATAATGCTTAGCTTACCACAAGAGAGAGCATCTTCTTGTATGTGTTCTATAACTTATATGCATTTAGAGAGTACATCTACTATATGTAGCAGAAGCAAAGATATTGCATTTTTACTCTTGGCATGTTAGACAACGCGACATGTTGATTTTATGCAATATTTATAGAAATCGGAAAGTATTATTAATGTTAGGATTTAGAGTAAAAGTTAATAAATTAGGTTACCTAGTA
>NZ_JAHLEX010000115.1 GCF_023476575.1 Anaplasma phagocytophilum
GTTCCTTCGAATTTAGGGTGATTGTTTACAAGTGGTATTGCATGAGCATTTGAGCAGTTATAGCTACCAACTTGCCAAGTATCCGGGATTGTTTTTAATGCAGTTGTGAGAGAAGTGCCGGGTTTTATAATCAAACCGTAATCTTTTCACATGTTCGAAGATCGCTTTCTCTTTATAATTCTTTTTGACTTTGCTATGCTGAATGGGCTTTTCTGCTATGAAAAAACTATCCTCGCCCAATCTTATTGTCCTTGGATTTTACTACTATGGGTAATGTTTGTTGGAATTATTTTAGGAGAAACTTAAGAATTGTGTTGTTTCTTTCATTCTTATGGTACTTATACTCGTACAGTTTCATCAGCTTTGAAGTTTTTTCAATATGGGCTCAAAGAGCTTAGAATATAGATTGCGCTTACACTGTGACCATTCACTACTTTGCGCTGTAAAGGAAATTCTTATGTTTTACTCCATATTCAAAGGTACTTTATGCGGCTTTATATGGGGGTAGATAAGTTTTTTCATGCTACAGAACCGCATAATATTCTGCATCGCGTGGAACAATACGTAGTATTAATACTTTTCGCGTTGTTGTTTCTGAGCTATGTAATCAGTAAATTCACTGCTGTAATTTAAGAAATGCAAGTTTTCTAGAAGAATGTTTGCAGAGGCGTTTAGTGATGTTTCAGGATGTGTTTTTATGCTAGGTCACTTTCTTTGGGCATTCCATCTAGGTATGTGGTTTTCAAATGGGAACGTAACGAAAAAATTCAATTTTTTATTCATAAACTCTTGCTACTTCCTCAATAATTTGGTAGATAGAAGGAAGTAGCGCGGGTTTGTGTGCGACAGCTTTCTTTATCGCGGGGTGGAGCAGTGGTAGCTCATCAGGCTCATAACCTGAAGGTCGATGGTTCGAGTCCGTCCCCCGCAACTTGTATTTCCTTTGTTATCTGCGTACTATTTCTTACTAAGGGGTGGTATCCTTTGTATTATTTCTGACTGGTTGTCTGTAGTAAAGCTTTTGTACTACTTAGTGCAGCTCAGTAGAATCTGTTGGGTAGAAGTACTCACGAAAAGTTTGGTTATTGTAAAAAGGGTGGCTGATTTTATTCACTACCTGCCATATACTAAAGCTTTTCTTCTCTACATCCATGTAGTTTAGTGGAATCTATATGGCAGGGATATTCACTCAAAAGTGTGATGATTTTACATAAGACAACACAGGTTTTCACTGCGCTATACCACTGAGTTTTTTATCTATATACCTCTTCCTTCGGAATGCTCTATGACGTTTGGCGAAGGAGAAGGGGAGAGATCGTGCCCATGGCCTCTTTCTTCATGTGATACACCATCTAATCCCTGTGCTGCTCTTCCAATAGATTCGTCAGCATGTGGATACTGGTCAAAGTCCCAAGGGTCATATAGATGAGGGTCATTCCGTGCATCTAAATATCTCTCATCATCGCCACTTTCAGTATAATCTTCTCCTCCTTCGCTGCCTGATACTGCTTCATCTCCTCCTTCTCCCCCTCCTTTTAAGGATTCAAAAAGTATAGGAAAGCCAAAAGCTAATGATGTTTTAGACGGTCCATATATGCTAAACTGCGGTGATAGATTAGCTCCTAAGGACATTGATGCTTTGTCTATATTACCAAGCAGGCTTCCTACAAGATCAGCTTTCATCGCTTCAACAGGGGTTGCCAGTACTGCATTCATTATTGCTAAAGAGGATCTATCATCTCCTTCTTCACCTCCTCCAGCGGCTTCAGCGCGCTCTTGAGTAGCGTGCATTAAGGACTGTACACTAGCTATATTTGGTCCCATACCCATATCGGCACCACCACCAGGTTTATGCATAATCACCTCTCAAGTAACATAGAAAATTCAAGGCATATTCTAATTACATCTACCATGCAATAGTGAATATTTTTAAAATGCCTCTTCCTCTAATATAAGGGCTGTCATTTCTTTACGCTGCTCTAGAAATTTAGAGTCATCTGATAGTAAATGTCTATGGAGAAAATATCCTAGGATTTGTAAGCAGAGCAAAAACTCTTTTTGTGAACACTGTTCAGTGTGAGTTTCATTATAAAGATCGCGTAATATTTGTGGTAGGGGGAATAACAAGTGCCGGTATGATACGCCAGCTTTTTCAGATATTGCGCGACCTGTTTTAGGAGATATATACAATAGATTATCTTCGCAATGATAAACAGCGCATCTAGAGAGATCTAAGGCGAACCCCAGTTGGGATAAAATTTCAAGTTCAAGCTTTAAGTACTTGCTGTACCAATGGCCTCCACATTCTGCAGCTTCAGCAAACTCTATAAGATAGTCATATAATGTGGGATGTGCATCATTTGTGGGCACAGATTTGTATATTGTGGATGTAACAGACGATAGACACAGCAACTTTGAATGATCTTGAAAATACGCATAAAAAGCTGATGAAATAATTTCACAGGAATTAAAATACCCGAGGTTATTTGCCAATCTGGCACGCCAGGTTACGCATACTCTATCTCCAATCTGAAGAGATTGCTTCTTTTTATTTAGCCTAATCAGGGCATTGCAAATTCCGTGATTGCGCGTAAATACAGACAATATACTTCGAGTATCTCCGTAAGGCGTCATGCTTACAATCATCCCATGATCTTGCCATTGCATAGTTAGTCAGCGCTATAGAACGAGCCTTAAGTTTTGATAAGTGGAGGAGAGCTGTCAAGGGCAATAATGTGAAACTGTAATAAGTGTATCTTCTTACCTGGATGTAATACGCATTTTTTGCAATTTGTTAGTATGCTTCCAAAAATTTCAAGTTAGGAATCTTTGTACCTTTTTATAGTGCATAGCTGAGACTTTCTCATGATATATAGCTTATCCAATGCTATGAAGAAGAATTTTTTACGTAAAAGTAAAGCAAGAGAATCTAGGAGTACAGTACTGTATTATAGGCAAGAGATTCACGCGATCGCTTCCGATATGTCCAGCAGCGATTTATACTCACAAATAGCGCTGATCAATAAATGCTTCCCGGAGTAGTGATGCCATAAGTTCTTCAAATACGGTAAGTAGTACTCTATAGCTATTTTATATAGTGATCGGAAAGATTACGTAGTTTCTACCAATCATGGGTAGAATATATCATTG
>NZ_JAHLEX010000116.1 GCF_023476575.1 Anaplasma phagocytophilum
CGAGTTCTGTAGTATAAGGATGTACTATAGAGCACCCGTAGTCCTCCCAGTATCTCTCCAAATTTCTTACTATACTCTGGAAGTTCACAAGATAAGCTACAAATCATGACAACCGCCTCGATGATGCATTGTGAACCATGATAAGGTACATCTATATTTTGGTGAAAATGAGAAGCAGAAGTTTGCTGCAGATCATCACACAAAAACAACCTAGATATATTTACAGTTCATTAGGTGATCAATGGCCTTTGTGGTAAGAATTCTTCCACGAGGTGTGCGTTGTATGAACCCTATTTTTAGTAGGTACGGTTCAATGGTTTCTTCAATGTTACCTACATCTTCTGAAAGGGCTGCAGCAATAGTTTCTATTCCGACTGCGTTTTTTGCTTCATATATGAAGCTTAGGTACTTGATATCCATCTTATCGAGACCAGATTTATCTACACCAAGGTTGAAAAGCGCAGAATCAGCAAAATGATTGTCTATTATACTACGTCTTTCCACAACCATGAAATCACGCACTCTCCGAAATAATCGAAGTGCAATTCTAGGAGTGCCTCGAGAACGTGAGGCAATTTCATAAGCGCCGCTATCATCAATGTCGGTACAAATCACACGTGCGGCTCGCTTTATCACCAGCATTAACTCTTCTACAGAGTAGAATTCTAGATGCAACGGAATACCGAACCTATCTCTAAGAGGGTTTGATATTAAGCCAAATCTTGTCGTTGCTCCTACTAAAGTAAAAGCTGGGAGATCAATGCGTAGTGTTCTTGCACCACATCCTTCTCCAACAACAATATCAAGACAGCAGTCTTCCATGGCGGAGTATAGGATTTCTTCGATGTTTCTGTGGAGTCTATGTATTTCGTCTATAAAGAGCACATCCATTGGCTGTAGGTTTGTGAGTATAGCAGCTAGATCTCCAGCTTTACTCAAAAGAGGCCCGGAAGTTGACCTCAAGCTCACTTTAAGTTCCTTGGCGATTATATGCGCTAGTGTGGTTTTACCTAGTCCTGGGGGCCCGTATAATAGTACATGGTCCAATGTTGCTCTTCTTTCATATGCTGACTTTATGAATACCTTGAGATTTTCTATTATCTCACTCTGCCCGACAAATTCCTCGATCAAGCTTGGACGTAAAGCAAAATTACGCTCATCTTCAGGTATTGCTTTGTGTTGATGTAAAAGCTCATTCACTTCGATAACTCTTTCAGGGCAAAACGGACTGTGTCAGACAGGTTGTGGGAGACTCCTACCTTCTCCAAAGCGTTGAGTACCCGAGTTCTTTCGTATCCTAAACTGAGCAGAGCAGATAACGCATCGCTATCCCCTACAGATGGTTCCCTTTTAGCCATTATATTGAACTCTAATTTCTGTACTAGAGGAGTCAATTCCGTGAAAATCCTATTAATTAACTTAGCTCCTACTCCTCCTACTTTCAATGCAGCTTTGTCTTCATTCACAATGGCTGAAAATAGCTGATCTGGCGTTAACCTATCAAGTATAGCCAAAGCGGTTCTGTAGTTTATTCCGCTAACCTTTATCAGCATCTTCAAGCAATTTTGCTCTTCAGTATCAGTAAATCCATAAAGCTGAGGCACATTATCTCTATTCACATATGTTTCTATATACAGTTTTAAGGAGTCGCCACGCTTACAATTTATTAGCGTTCTATAAGAGACGTGCACTATATAGCCAACGCCACCCACCGCAAGTATGATGCTAGTATCCTGTACTTCTTCTATAATACCCGAAAGAGTTCCGATCATGTTATTTCATGGTAAAAAGGATATAGACTACTTGACGTCTTCTTATTATTCAACAGAGTGTAAAAGCGCAGCGACGTCAGAATGACAAACAGCAGCGATAGAGCAACAAACATAGTCAGAAGAGGGATCAGCATGGAAGAATCTATGGCAATGCCACCCTTCCTCAAGATACTGGAGGTTTGATGCAATGTTGCCCAGATATCAACAGAAAACTTTACTATTGGCACGTTTATAGCACTAAAGAGTGCAAACAGTGACGTGGTTTTTGCAGCCCTGTTTTGGTCTTCGAATACATTCCATAAGGATGCGTATCCCAAGAAGAGGAAAAACAACAGCAACACAGATGTTAGACGTGCATCCCAGACCCACCAAGTGCCCCAGGTGTATTTTCCCCAAATACATCCAGCAACAAGACATACTGCAGTAAAACACGCACCTACCGGGGCTATAGCACGAGCTATCATGGGGAAAATATCTCCTTTTTTCAGCAAAGTCCCTAAACTCAGCAGAGCGACAGCTGTATACGACCCAAGGGATATCCAAGCGGACGGCACATGTAAATACATAATTCGCACTACCTCACCCTGACGGTAGTCAGCTGGTGATGCAAATATAGAACAATACAGACCAACTGATAAAACAAGCACGAAAAAGCATACAACATACCGCAGTGATGACTGCAAGCAATGTGCAAGACTATGCATTCCTATTCACAAGCTATATGCATTGCGGAATGGTAACATAGTTACACATAAAGAACAATACCAAGATTCTTACCCCTTCATAGGGCATATCGCTCGTATAGCAGCGCAAATTTATTGTAGTTTATTTTGATATTGTGGCGCAATAACTAGTAAAATATTTTGCAATGTGCCAACTATGTCGCAAAGAGTTGTGGGTGTATTTGATATAGAACTTAGTGTAATATTGAGGTGTGTAGCAACGCGTGCCGAGTGTATATATGGTATATAGCGTTATAAGCGCTATGGAAGGCGCTACTATGTAGTGCAGGAGTATAAAGACAGCGAGTCAATATACCATAAGCAATAAAAAGAGGATGAGGGTAGTACGCTGAGAAAGGCCTATTTTATTGTTTAAAAATCTAGTATGTTATTATTAAGGGGGGCTTCTTGTTGAAAAGCGTAGGTATAATACTGGTATTATCGTCACCTTCTGGGTGCGGAAAAACGACAGTTGCCAACAAATTATTAGAGAAGCAAAAAAACAATATAGTAAAATCCGTTTCCATCACGACCCGTTCCGCAAGGAGAGGAGAGAAAGAAGGGAAAGACTACTATTTTGTGGATCGGGAAGAATTTTTAAGGCTATGCCACAATGGAGAGATAATAGAGCACGCAGAAGTATTTGGG
>NZ_JAHLEX010000117.1 GCF_023476575.1 Anaplasma phagocytophilum
TATAGATAGACTACGGACCTGTAGTTCTAGAGCGCTATCACAGGGTGATATACATAGAGTGTTATGTCGTGGCAGATTGGGGAACCATTGGATGGTCATATATCTAGATGTGATATTTTCGGGAATCTGGAATTCTTTGTTACGAAGTCGCCACAGAGCAGTGTAGCGACTTATGTCTGGTTAATGCAATGCGTCTCTGCAGGTAATTTAAGCCCTTTCTGGATACAAAGACAAGGATGCAGCAGCATATACATATGCTTTAGCACTGTTGCTGAGATCAAAATGCATGCCTGTAAGTATCCTTCTCGGAATAAACACTTCAGGATTAATCAATGCTTAACTGTCCAATCAAAGCCAATAAATTGTACTGATTTATAATTAAGTTGCTCTGTGAGTTAACTAGGTTTACTTTTGCTTTCAGAAGTTCCTGCTCAATATCCAACACATCCAAGGTAGTCTTTAAGTTTAAGTTTGCTTCTTGTGTGATAGCTTCCAAAGCAACTTCTGTGTACTTTACAGTTTCGCTTGCAGATTGGAGCACAAACCTTGATGTTATCAGATCTTCCCAAGCGCTTATAATAGATGCTTCCATCTTTTTTACTGCTTCATGCATAGAGAAGAGATTGTGTTGACGCTCCTGATTAGTGCGATCTATATCTATCAACCCAATACCATGCTCGAAAATGGGCAAACGCAACGTGAGCTCTAGTCGGTGAATTGTACGTCCTACATCGTTACCTGGAAATGTTTCAGTAGCTGTTACATACAAAGAGGGCAAAACCTTTTTAGCAATAGCAATTTCCACATCACGTTTTGACACTTGGTAGAGGTTGCTAGACAATTGTAGATATAGATTATTGCTTTTAGCGATATCAAAAGCTTCTTCGAGAGATTGCGGGATTTGTAGAGGTCGTTTAGGATATTGTAGATCTATAGGTTGTTCCCCCACCATGTGAGTGTAACTGGCCTCCACAGCTCTCAGTCTACCTTTAGCGCTCATGGCTTCGGATTTTGCTTGTGCCAGCTTTGCTTTTGCCTGCATTAGCTCAGTTTTTGTAATCTCACCAACAGAAAAGCGTTTTTCGGCTGACAGCAAATGCTCCTGCATCACCTTTAGGTTATGCTCATTCAGTTTATCTACTTCGTAGGCTGATAAAGCACTCATATATGTTTTTATAGTACCTAGAAGAGTTTTCTGTTGTTCCATAGAGAATGTGATATCCTGTATGGCATATAGGTGCTTTGCTTTTTCAATGCTAAATATTGCGGTTCCGTTGAACAATGGCTGGGTAAGGGATATCAAGGAATAGCTTGATTGATGAGAGCCATGTTTTTGTATTTTAAGCTCGTATAAAACTTGTGGTAGAATATTTACTATCGCAGAATTAGCTACCTCACGTTTTTTAGCCTTAGTCTTGTACATATTGGCTTTGATAGCCAAGTTATTGTTGAGAGTCTTATCTAGTGCTTCCTCAAGTGACGTACCATAAGCTCCCGATGATATTTTCATTAGTACGAGTGTGAAAAGTAATAATGCTTTGCGCATAGGCAACCGCCAACTAACTGTGTACTTCCAACCGCTAATGGTATGTAAAATCAACGTCCATGCAAGGTTTTAATACTTATACTATGCTCCGTTAGAATCTCCAAATTGCAGCGCAACTTGTGCTATATTTTTGGGGTAAATTTCCACCTTTTCTGTACATTTGTAGCCTAGTTTAAATTGACAAGGTTTACATAAGATAGTAAAGTCCGCTAACACGAGTGTCGTTTTTTGGGGTGAATCGAGCATGAGGACTTTCTCTCTAAAGGCTGGTGAAATAGATAAGCGTTGGGTGTTGATCGACGCTAGTGATATGGTTGTGGGTAGGCTTGCGGCGTACATTGCTACTATATTGCGTGGCAAACACAAGCCTGAATACACTCCTCACATGGATTGTGGTGATAATGTAGTGGTGGTGAATGCGAGCTCGGTGAAGTTCACACGTAACAAAATGAGGGACAAGGTTTACTATAGGCATACTGGCTATCCAGGGGGGCTCAAGAGCTGTGCTCCCAATGATATGCTGCGTGCGGGATATGCTGAGAGGATCATCAAGATGGCGGTGTGGCGGATGTTAGGTGATGGTCCTTTAGCGAGAAGGCGCTTTAAGAATCTGAAGGTATATTCAGGGCCTGAACACAGGCATCACGCGCAGAAGCCTGTTGCTCTAGATTTTGGTGCTATGAACAATAAGAATGGAAGGGGAAATAATGCTGGAAGGTGAAGAAGTTTCTGCTGGTTCTAGTAAACCTGTTAAAGCTAGGATAGATAGTCTAGGTAGATCTTACGGTACAGGTAGTAGGAAGAATGCCGTGGCTAAGGTTTGGCTTAAGGTTGGCAGTGGTGTAGTTACGGTAAATGGCATGGAGTGTGCTGCCTATTTTTGTAGGGAGGCTCTCTGTAAGCGCGTATTTAATCCGTTTCACGTTGCTTCTTCTGTAGGTTGTTATGATGTTAGGGCTGTTGTTTTCGGAGGCGGTAAGTCTGGCCAAGCAGGTGCCGTTGCGCATGGCATCAGTAAAGCGCTGAAGGATATTAATCCTTCTCTCCAGCCGGTCTTGAGGCAGGCTGGCTTACTTACAAGGGATTCCAGGGTGGTTGAGCGTAAGAAGTACGGACAGCACAAGGCGCGTAAGAAGTGTCAATTTTCTAAGAGATAGCAAGCTAGCATACGAGCTGTATGGCTTGTAGTCTGCTTTTAAGGGAAGCATTGGGGGAGTTATTATAGGGGGCTTACCGAGTGTGGTGGGTTCTTCTTTCCTGACTGTTGTGTAGCGACTGTTTCTAGGTGTTGTGGAATGCTTGCATGTCCCTACTATTAGTATCATATTCACTGTTGCGGGTTCCTTTGTAATGGTGTGAAAAAGAGGGGCGCATATAGGTGTCTGTCTTGTAGTAGAGCGAGTGGTGCGGTATGTTTCGGCTGCAGTGTTTTTGTGCGTCCAAGTGGGAATTCGTTCTGGTGCTTTTGGCTGCTTAAGCTAGCTTACAGATGTATCGAGGGGTAAGCATATATTTTCACGATGAGCGGTATACTACTGCCGTGGCTAGTAGGGCAACGCGTGAAGCA
>NZ_JAHLEX010000118.1 GCF_023476575.1 Anaplasma phagocytophilum
CCAAGATGCGCTGTGCGTAATAAAAGAAAAAAAACTCTCTGATCAGCAAAGACTAGACGGGCTTTCGAATATTGGTGAAGCGTTATCCGCAATCCCAGAACGTCTCGCACATCTAATGGTAGAGTATGGTATAGGCGCAGAAAGAAGAGAGGATGCTCTTTCTAGTCCGGTTGTACCTGCTGTGTGAAAGGGAAGCCTTTGTTCAATGTAAGTGATGGAAGTAGTTTTTCTGTCGCAGGAGGAGCTGCACTTGGTATGGCATAGTTTGTTTCCATTTCTAATGAGAGAAAAGAAGAAGATCTCAAGTGTATGTGTGTGAATTGTTATCCAAAATTTCATACAGTTCACATATCGCAGTCCAGATGAGTGTGATATACCAAAAGGAGTTGTGGGTGCTTTATTTAATTTGCTTGGGGATGATTCTTCCGCAGAGCAAAAGAAAAGAGGGCCTCTCCTGATTCGGGATTGAAGTTTTTCGGCCACCTCTTATCGACGTGCGCTGATAGCTTCAAGTTCCGGACTCCTTTTTTAGAGACTCACTACGGTTCAAACTATAATTGCATAGAAAAGCGCAATATTTTACCGAATAGAACAGTATGTCTATAAAGTATTGTGCAGTCATACTGCTGCGCTTGTGAAAGGTATATGCTGAGTGAGTTTTTACAATTAAAGAAAGCAGTTCTCTAAGGATCTGCATTAGGTTTATAAGTTGCCCCTCAAGAAGTTGGATCCAGTATACGTAATCCTGGTCACCACCCATGCATATACTATGACGTTTTAAAATCATTACTATACCGCCATAGCCCTGTGACAGTCCTGTATTTTTTAGCACTTATTTATTTAAGAGAGCACAAAAGCCAAGTTCACGCAATTCTTTCATTTCGCTGTGACGAATTGCATCTCCATATTGTTTTTCCCAAATAGAGATCATACTTTCTAATACACACGCCTTTTTTATTCTTTACAGATCACCATCGGGTAATTTTTAACAGCCCGTTCCATAAGCTTAGAGTATACTAAATAGAAATTTTTCGGAAATATCAAGTATTACCGGCTTAATATTATGAATACACAGCCTTATTATGTGCCATTTTTTCGTTATACTAGTGGTATAGAAGATGTATCAGGTTCAACGTGTTACATTATAGTAGAGAAGAGCTTGTGTTGAATGAGAGTATTTATGACAGGGATAAAGATAATATGCGAGCCTCAATCATATTCTCAGTAACTTTCTTAACGTTATTTCTCATAACTTTTTTCTGTATTTTGTTCAGCGGTGTTAGTTATATGCCCATGAGTTGGCGGTATGAAATCGCCGAAGCAGTCCTCGCATGTTTTATACTAAGCGTATCGCCAATAGTTGTAGGATTGATAGTAATTGATAGTAGTGGGCATTTTAGCATCTTGCGGTGTGATAGATGTAAGATTGAGTGATATCTTATCACCCCGGTCTACCAGTACGCCAGTGCTCACGGCGTTTGTAGTAGTAATCCGTACTATAGGAATCAAACAAGATTTTATTTAGATGAGAGTACAGTGTTTCCGAGAAGAATAGTAGAGTGGGAGTGTGCTCCCCGAAGCATATGTGACGAATATATAGGTTTTACTCCCGTAGTCCCAGATGTTCCGTGTTTTCAACCAACATGTTGCTAGTAGCTTGTTAATCTTACGGAATAATCGTCGTACATTGCCCATGAAATGCATTTACAAAAAGCAATTTACAGGGCTGTTCTCCTCTCACCACCAACTACATTAAGGTACATCAGATTGTGAGATTTTTAGTCTGTGCAGCTCCTAGATCTAGAGGTTTAAATATGATTATGTGAAGAATGAAGCGTATCAGTAACTGTAGTGCCAAATAATTGCATAATACCTTATGTGACCGACGAGAAACAAAAGCGGATAGCCTTTTCTATGCAAAAGGAGAAACGTGCCGCCCTTAATTGTCCATGTGTGTTTTCATCGCCTTTTCTTACCACGTCATAGCTGCTTGCTTAACTATAGTATCAATCATATCGACACAAGTATAAAAGTCAGCACCTACCCTATCCATCTTATTGACAAAGCAAATACGCGGAACGTCGTACCTATCAGCTTGACTCCACACCGTCTCTGATTGCGGCTCTACACCCGCAACACCGTAAAACACAGCTACAGCACCATCCAGTACCCGAAGAGATTTCTCCATCTCTACAGTAAAATCAACGTGCCCAGGTGTATCGATTATGTTTATTCTGCATCCATTACAAAAAAACGTAGTAGCAGCAGATGTTATCGTAATGCCCCGCTCCTTCTCCTGCTCCATCCAGTCCATAGATGCAGCACCCTCGTGAACTTCCCCTATCCTGTTCTGCTTCCACAGTGTAAAAAAGTATGCGCTCTGTCGTAGTAGTCTTTCCCGCAACTATGTGCGCCATTATCCTCATATTTATACGTTTAGATAAATCACCCTTACTTCCTCACACCTCATATTCCCTGCCAAGAACACAAAAAAAAATTGCTAAAACCTAAAATACTTTACAACATATTGGAGCAGTAGTCGCTTTTGTTGAGTTTCCGTCAACAATTTGTGTTGCAAACAATCTTCTATAGCTGACAGATCATGCGCAGTGTGCCTATTATTTTACATCTTTGTTGCAAGAGGAAATTCTGAGGAGTATTGCAGCACGTAAGAGAGGCTATAATGATGATTCAAGGAAACCATGGCAGTGTATTGTTTATCTCTCCGAAAGAATGAAAACTATAAGCTCATTAGAGTGTTTTGCAGAGAATGCTCACAATAAACTCTATGCAGCACAGCTATTATTTCCAATATTATCAGAACTACTTGCGTGTCAAGTTTCAGAAGTGCAGCTTAGACCTTAGCCTCAACGTATTGCAAAAATGCTGTAGTAGAAAATAACATGTATTGTGGTGCTGACTTTCGGACTTATATCGCAATAAACAAATTTATTACGACGAAATTTCCAGTACCAAGCCAGTACCAGAGTGCTTCAGTTTCTCCATCAACATCCGAAGCCTTATACATCAAGTTTTCAGAAGGTCAGCATGTAACCTG